>JALOMD010000176.1 GCA_025455595.1 Cytophagales bacterium
CCGGGGCATCTTCCAGTCGCTGCGCATAGACCATGTTGACGGGTTGTACAATCCGAAGCAGTACTTGGAGCGGCTGCGCGGCTTGGTGGGCGACGACACGTACATCATCGTTGAGAAAATCCTCGAACCCAACGAATACTTACCCGCCGACTGGCCCTGCCAAGGCACCAGCGGCTACGATTTCCTGTCGTTGGTGAACCGGCTGCTCATCAACGACCGTACCGCCGATTCGCTGTCGGAGTTTTACCAGCAGATGCACGTGATGGCCTACGACTTCACCGAGGCCGTGTACCGCAAGAAACTGTTCATGCTCATCCATCACATGGGCGGCGAACTGGACAACCTCACCAGGCAGTTGGTCGAGCTTTTCCCCGAATACACGCCCTCCGACGAGATGCGCGTGGCCTACCGGCAGGTAATGGCCTACTGGCTGGTGTCGTTCCCGGTCTATCGGTTGTATTTGGATGAGACGAGCCTTTCAGAAGAAAACGCTAAAGCACTGGCGCAAGTGTTTGCCGAAGCCCGCACCAAAGCCCCCGAATCACTCGGCGAGACATTCGACCAACTGCGGCCATTGTTGGCCCCCGAACCGGCCGAGGCAACATCCAAGCAAATGCGTTTCCTGATGCGGACGCAGCAGTTCACCGGCCCGCTCATGGCCAAAGGCGTGGAAGACACGGCTTTTTATGTGTATAACCGGCTCATTTCGCGGAACGAGGTAGGCGACACGCCGCACGTGGAAGAAAACATGAACGTGAACCGCTTCCACGCCGAAATGCGCAAACGGCAGCCGCACACCATGAACACCACCGCCACGCACGACACCAAACGCGGCGAAGATGCCCGCCTGCGCATCAATGTGCTCAGCGAGTTGCCCGACGAGTGGCGCGAAAAGGTGTTGCAGTGGCAGGACACGGCCCACCGCTACCGTGCCGAGGAAGCGGGCAAAACCATGCCCGACCCCAACGACGAGTACTTCATTTACCAGACGCTAATTGGCACCTATCCGCTGCACGCCGAGCCGGAAAACGAAGCATACGTGCCGCGCCTGAAGGATTACCTGACCAAGGTGATGAAGGAAGCCAAAGTACACACCAGTTGGTCGAAGCCCGACGAGGTGTACGAAGGCAAGGTGACCGGATTTGTGGAAAACCTGCTTGCCGACGGCGATTTCTTGGCCTCGTTCCTGCCGTTTGCCGAGAAGGTGGCCCGTTACGGAGCCTTGTATTCACTGGTGCAGGTGCTGATCCGGCTCACGGCCCCCGGCATACCTGACACCTACCAAGGCACCGAGTTTTGGGACTTGAGCATGGTTGACCCCGACAACCGCCGCCCGGTGGACTACAAAACGCGGCAAAACGTATTGGAGAACGTGCTGCCCCGGTACCAAGACGCGGAAAAACTCGCCGCCACCTTGACCGACGTGTTGAACCCGGCCCTGAAAATGCACGTGTTGCACCAACTGTTGCTGTTGCGCCGCCAACAACCGAAAGTGTTTTTGCACGGCGACTACCGTCCGTTGGTCACAGCCGGGCGGCGGGCCAGGCAGGTGGCCGGCTATGTGCGCCACTACGAAAGCCGCAAGGTGCTGGTGCTGTTTCCGCTGGAAGTCTCGGCCCTGTGCAGCCCCGAAAGCCTGCCCGTCGGCGAGGCGGTTTGGGAAGACACCTACATCGGCTGGGAAGAGGAAAATGCCACGTACACCAACATCTTCACCGGCGAGCAACTGCAACTTACCGCCCGCCAGCCCGTTGCCGCGCTGCTGGGCCGCTTTCCGGTGGGATGCTTTGTGAATGCGGAATTCGGAGTGGGGAAGGCGGAATGAAAAAGCGTTTTGGGCGATTTTTACTCAAAACGGTGACTTCGCAGAACCGAGATTTGGAGTGCAGCGTACGGAATAAAAGCAGCGTTTTGGGCAAAAATCGCCCAAAACGCCTCGATGAAAACTATTTCCGTACAATTTCGGCAATGGTTTTCTCGGTGTATCTTTCCAAGTCCTTCTCCTCTATGATTTCTTTTGGGGTGTTGCTTATACGCAGCATATCTAATGCATTTTGATATGCTTTTTTCAAATCAGGCTGCGGGAGTTGAGGACTTGTCACCAAAAAATCAAACGTGTAATTCTGTTTGCGGGCTGCTTCTTCCAAGGCTGTCAGATAGCCTAAGTATGCTGCTGATTTGACTTGTATTTCTTGGGCGGTTGACAAATCGAAGCTGAGTGGTTTCACCAAATGCAGTGATTTGTTTTGCCAAGCTATCTCGAATTTCAAACTTGCTTTTTCTGTGATTGCGTAGTTGGTCTTTAAATACTTGGTTATTTCCTCGTCTTTAGCTTGCAACAGTTTTCTGTAAGACCTAAGAATGTATGTTTCATTATGGCGGATCGGCAGAGTTGTTTTATGATGAAATCGTCCTAAGTACTGTTCATACAGTGCATCTACAACTTTTGACTCTTCTGCATAGAGCACACCTGTGCGCGGTTCTGAAAATTGAAGAGCGGAGTCATCTTTATATAGAAATTCTTCTTGAATAAATGTGGCAGCACCGTTCCTTGACAGCGCATTGCCGAACAATGGCCATTGTTGATTGATATCTGTGCTTTTCTGTAAGAACGCTTTCAGATAGCTTTTCACCAAGCTTTCCGGGAAAGCAGGATACAAGGTCTTGGGGCGACTCAGGCTTTCGGCATGGCGAAACACAACCTTGCCGTGACTGGGAAAAATACATAACAAACCTATATTCACTACCTCGCCAATTGCCTGCGAGTGAATGTATTGTAATATGCTGTATGTGTACGTTCCGTTGTTCATTGTAGGATGTTTTGCAAAAAGGCTACGAATTTAGCGTTTTTTTCTTTCATATAGTACAGGTATGCTTTGAGTAAAGCAGTGTATTCGACAGAATATCCACAGTCTTGCACTTGCTGAATGTAGTTGTTCAAAACCTCTGGATTGAGTCTGTACAAGTACTCGGCAAACGTGCCGAACAATTCCCTTTTCTCTTCTGGTTTCTTTCGTTTGAGATATTTGTAGAAAATGTGGTTCTCATACGGAAAGTGCAACAAACCGTTTTCAAACCTTATGCGGAAATCCGTGGGAATGTCTTGACTGATTTCATGGTCAATAAGCCAAAACTGCTTGTCTTCCACCAATAAATTGGGTTTTCGCAGCGTGCGGTCAGCATTCCGAATCAATACATCAAAGGCAAAAACAGTTTCAATGTCTGCGTATTTTCTTAACGTTTGGCTGTGAAATTTAGTGTCGAACACAGGCATTCCTTCCAGATACAACGTGCCAAATTTGGGTCGGGAATCATTTGTAATCAAACGGTCTCTCTGTTCTTCAGAAAGCGTCTGTTTGAACAGACTCCCGAAATGAACCAAAGCTGGCTCAGGCCTCTGCAATTCGAATTCGCGTGCCAACACTGATCCCATCACTTCGCGCACCAGCAACGCCTGTTGATTTGTTTCGGCAACGGAAAACAATTTTACCACGTACGGAACGGCACGGTCTTCGGCCAATACTTGTACCAACCAAGGGCGTGTGCGGCCGCCTTTGGTGAGTTCTTTGATAAACGATTCTGCTTGGTATTGCGGTAACAATTGTTTCGTCTTCAATACAAGAGTAAGAACAAACTATGTTCAGACGGTTCGTTGCGTTTTAGGCAATTTTTGACCAAAACGCCTGGTTACCGCAACTTCAGCGTAGCGATGCTGAACACCGCCAGCACAATGGCAATAATCAGGAAGCGAATCACAATCTTGGCCTCGTGGTAGCCCGACTTTTGGTAGTGGTGGTGCAGCGGAGCCATCTTGAACAGCCGGTGTTCGCGGGCGTATTCGATGCCGCGCCGACGCTTCTGGTACTTGAAGTAATAGACCTGCAAAATCACCGAAATACTTTCTGCGAAGAAAATGCCGCAAAACAGCGGAACCATCAGTTCCTTGCGCACCATCAGCGAAATCACGGCAATGAGACCGCCCAGCGTGAGGCTGCCGGTGTCGCCCATGAACACCGAGGCCGGGTACGAATTGTACCACAGAAACCCCACGCACGCCCCCACAAACGCCGCGCAGAAAATCACCAGTTCGCCGAGGTCGGGGATGTACATGATTTTGAGGTAGTTGGCGAAAATGGCGTTGCCCGACAGATACGCGAACAACCCCAGCGTAAGCCCGATAATGGCCGACGTGCCCGCCGCCAAGCCGTCAATGCCGTCGGTTACGTTGGCCCCGTTCGAGACGGCGGTGATAATGAACGTGGCCGCCAGCACATAGACGATCCACCCGTATTCGGACGGGACGAACGGCAGCAACTGGCCGTAGTCGAGTTCGTTGTTCTTGAAAAACGGCACGGTGGTCGCCAGCGATTTGATGTCGTGGTAAGGCGTGGCGGCCACGTTGTCGTAGTCAATGCGGCCGTCGTACTTGCGCACCACCACGCTGTCGTTGTAGTAGAGCGTCAGGCCGATGATCAGACCCAACCCGACTTGCCCGACGATTTTGAACCGTCCGCTCAAGCCTTCTTTGTTCTTCTTGAAAACCTTGATGTAATCGTCCAGAAAGCCAATCAGTCCGAGCCATATCGTACTGATAATGAGCAGGATGATGTATATATTGTCGAGCCGGGCAAACAGCAGCACGGGCAGTAGTATGCCGCCGATGATGATGAAGCCGCCCATGGTGGGCGTGCCTTTTTTTTCCAACTGCCCTTGCAGGCCCAAGTCGCGGATAGACTCGCCGATTTGCATCCGGCGCAGCAGATTGATGAGAGATTTGCCGTAAATGGCCCCCACCGACATGGCGATGATAAGTGCCAGACTGGCCCGGAACGACAGGTACCGAAACACCCCCGCCCCGGCAAGGTCAAACTGACGGTCTAAGTAGTTGAAGAGGTAGTAAAGCATGTTTTGAAGTACGATTTACGAATTTAATTCAGAATTATGAATTCAGAATTCAGAGAGGTGTTTTGGCCGTTTTTTGCCCCAAACGATTAGTGAAATGTAAACAATAGCGCGAAAATATTTTTTACATAATTGATAATCAATATTTTATGAATTCCGCTTGTGGCTCCGAATGTCATTCGGAGCCACAAGCGGAATTCATAAAATTATTTGTCAACTCGTTTTTAGCACGTTACTTAACTAATTCTGAATTCATAATTCTGAATTAGATTCGTACTTATTTCAAAATGGGGTGTCTTTCGAACGGTTTGGTTTCGTCGAACAGCTTTCGGTACGTCACGTGTGTCTTGATGATTTTGCCGCCCATGAGTTCGTTCACTTTCATCATCGTCGGGTTGAAGTCGCCGATCCAGTTCATTTCCAAGTCGTCGTAGCGGTGGTAGTGGTCTTGAATCAGGTCGCGGGCGGCCATTACGATGGCGGCTTCCACGGCCTTGCCTTGGTGCTCAGGCACCACGCCGAAAACCACGCCGAACATCTTGCGGCAAGTGCCCCGCCACTTGTGGTACAAGAACTTGGCAATGCCTATTGCGTCCAGTTTGCCGTTGACGTACCGGAAAATCTGGTTCATTTCGGGCAGCATCACAAAGAACGCCACCGGCTCGCCTTGGTAATAGGCGAACCAAATCAGCTTTTCGTCCAGAATCGGCCGAATGCGCTTCATCACCGCCGTGGCTTCTTCCGCCGTCATGTTCGGGTCGCCGCCTTTTATTTTGTCCCACGCCTTGTTGTAAATCGTGCGGAAATCCTCGGTGTATTTGGCGATTCGCCGCAGGCGAATGTGGTCGAACGTGTAGTCGGGATTGCTGCGGATGCGTTCGGCGCGGGCAAACACCACCGGGTGCAGCGGTGTCATCACGGTGCGATAATACGTGTATTGCTTGAAATACTCCCGGAAGCCGTACGCCTCGAACAGGTTTTTGTAATACGGCAGGTGGTAGAACATGCCGTAGTTGGGCGGCAGGAAACCGTCCACCAGCAAGCCCCACCATTGGTCGCGTTCACCGAAATTGATAGGGCCGTCCATGGCCTCCATGCCACGGGCCGCCAGCCAATGCTTGCACGCGTCGAAAAGCCGGAACGCAGCCTCCTGATTGTCAATGCATTCGAAGAATCCCATGCCGCCGGTGGGCTGGGTTTGCTTGTGAGCCGTTTTGTGGTCAATGAAAGCCGCCACGCGGCCAATGGGCCGCCCGGCATCATCGTACAGCAGCCAACGGATGCATTCGCCGTGCTTGAAGAACGGGTTTTTGGCCGGGTCAAACACCTTTTCGATGTCTTGGTCGAGCGGACGAATCCAGTTGGGTTCGTTTTTATAGAGGCTTACGGGCAATTCTAAAAATGCGCGGCGATGGCGGGCGGTGGTCACTTCAATCAACTGCATCAAAATTTCTCCTCGTTTTTATCGTTTAGCGTTTTGAGCGATTTTTGCCCAAAACGCTAAACCGAAAACCAAATACCGGCGGACGAAGGTAAGGCGATTTTTGCAACAAGAACACTAACTTTCGCCGCAAATCCTTAGCAATGGACGGTTGGTCTTCGTAAACAAGGAGACGCAAGGATTTGCAACCAATTCTGAATTGATAATTCTTAATTCTGAATTAAAATGGACATTCTAATGCTTAATCACGTGGCCGT
>JALOMD010000177.1 GCA_025455595.1 Cytophagales bacterium
AATCAATTTCGACCAACCCACGGCGCGGGTACACAATTTTGTTCGCGGGCTGTCGCCGTACCCCGGTGCGTGGACGCGGCTGCAAGGCAAACTGTGCAAGGTTTTCCAAACGGCTGTCGGCAGCCCGGATGCCGACACCAATGCGGCCGTCGGTTCTTGGGCAACGGACGGCAAAACCCATCTGCGTTTCCGCACTGCCGACGGCTGGCTGGATGTGTTGGAACTGCAATTGGAAGGCAAAAAACGCCTGAAAACCGAGGAATTTTTGCGCGGCAATCCGTTGCGTTTTTAGTTCGACGTTTATCGTTTTGGGCGTTTTTTGCCCAAAACGCCTGTATTTCAGACAGGATTGAAGGATTGGCAAGATTAGAAAATCCTGTTCATCCTGCAATCCTGTCCGAAAACCGTTTTAAGCGATTTTTGCCCAAAACACCAAACGAAAAACGCAAAACGTGCCTACATTTTGAAATTGATAGGCAACGCATACCGAACCGGCACGGGCTGGCCGCGTTGCTTGCCGGGTTTCCACAGGGGCATCTTCTGTACCACGCGAACGGCCTCTTCTTCGCAGCCATAGCCGATGGCAGGCTGGGGAACGTGAACATTTGTCACGCTTCCGTCTGGAGCAACGACAAAACTGACGAACACTTTGCCTTGCGCACCTTTTCGGCGGGCTTCGTAGGGGTAGCGAATGGTTTTGGAAAGGTAATCCATCAGAGCCGGGATGCCGCCGGGGAATTCAGGCATTTGTTCTGAGCTTGAATCATACGTGTAGCGGTTGCCTTCCTTGTCGTAGCTTACGCCCTGCTGCAAGTTGTTGTCCCGATAGGTTTCCTCGAAATACAACTTGCCGTTCGGATGATACTCGGCGATTTTCCCGTTGCCGTCTTTTAATGTCTGCACACCGGTCGAATCCCAATAGCTGACCAGCTTGACATTGAAAGGAAACGGTGCCGCCGAAGCCTCGTAAACCGACTCCTCGCGGAGCCGACCGTTGGTGTACCAACTCGTGTGCTTTCCAAGCATGGCATCGTTTTCGTAGGTTGACTCGGCTTTAATGGCTCCGTTCGGGTAGTGATACACAAAAACGCCGTTTCGCTTGCCATTGACGTAATGGCCGCGCATTTGTAATGTGTCTGTCATGTAAAAATCACGCACTAATCCGTGCCATTTTCCTTCGTTGTCTTGGTGACCAATGCGGTAAAACTTCGCCTTTTCAAGACTGTCGGTGTGTCGCCAGTTTGCGTCGAAATATTCTTTGTACAGGACGGCTTTGGCGGTTTTGGGGGTTTGCGCAGGTGACAGATCACAGGCGAGCAGGCACAAGACGACAAGCGTCAATCGGCATAGTGGTTTCATGGGTAGTGAAAGGATTCGTTTTTTGGTGTGATACTACTGGTCGAAAAACAAAAGGCAGATTGAATGTTTTCGCAGTTGCAAGTTGCTGGTTTTCAAGCCATTCATCATTCGGCGTTACGCATTCATCATTCAAAATTGGCATGATACTAAAACAAACCGAACATTGCGTATTTGGAAATACATAACAATCTGAAAACCAATTACTTACTCAAGACTAAAGACGCAAGACTCATGACATTTTAAATGTACAGGCGAATATAAAACACAAGCGGCCTTCTTGCAAAGGCCGCTTGGCTGGTTTCTATAAAAAACAATGGAGCGTTTTGGGCGATTTTTGCCCAAAACGCTCTTTAACGGTTCTGCTCAAATGAGTACGCACACTTTGGTTTGAAACTGTCAGCCATTTTCGCTTTTGGCTAAAGCCGGGCAATCCGTGAGGGCGGGGCTTGCCCCCGACACGTCGGGGCAAGCCCCGCCCTGTTGGGCACAGACCCGGATAGTTCTTTGGCCGAGCCTGCGCGAGAGAGGGCAGCCGCAAGGGCTGCCCCTACGAGACCGCCGTTTTGGGCAAAAAATGGCCAAAACGGAAAATGCCAGCCAATCACATCACTCAAGACCCAAGACTCAATTGTCGGCCGTCTTGAACTCATCGAAACTGCGCAGTTTGATTTCGTCGAGCTTGGCTTTGGCGAGGCGGGTGTTCAGGTCGGTCAGGTTTTTGCCTTTCAGCGTTTCCAGCGTGGCTTGGGCTTCTTTCAGCTTGTCTTCCAGCACTTTCACGTTCTCCATCTGCGCGTTTGACGGGCGACCGTAGTAGCCGGCTACTTCGCTGTACAGGTTGGCTATTTTCTCGCGCAATTGCGGCTCGGCACTGCCCACGTAGTTGTCGCCTTTGGTCACCACCAGTGTTTCCTTGAACTTGTCGAGGCGGGCCAGCAGCGGGTCAACGGTCTTTTTCAAGCCGGGGTCTTTGGCGAGCCGTTCAGCGGCGGCGTTGCGCATGGCATCCACTTGGTCCACCACGTAGGCCAGTTGCTCGCTCATGCCGTACAGCTTCATGGTGGTCTCGTTTGCAATGCGGCGGTCGTCGGCGGTGTGGATGGAATTGGGATCGGGCACGAGTTCGAGTTTGGTTTCGTACACGTCCTTGCCCTTGGTGAGCTTTACGGTGTAGGTGCCTTCGGGCAGGCGCGGCTGCGCGAACCCGCCGAACGAGAACGTTTTGCCGGTGGCCACTTTCGGGGTTTTCAAGCGGTAGTTCCAATTCACGATGTTGATGCCCTTCGACTTGCCCGGCACCAAGTCGCCGACGCGTTTGCCGGATGCGTCAAACACTTCGAGCGTGGTTTTGCCAAACGTGGGGCGGCTTTTCAAATAGTAAATGATTTTGGCACTGCGGTTCGGGTTGTCGCCCACAAACTCGCCCGCGTCGCCGCCTTCGGCAAACGGCGATTCGTCGCGCAGCACCGTGGGCCGCACTTTGAAGAAATACGTGTTCTGGGCAATCACGTCCTTGGTTATTTGCCGCAGCGGGCTGATGTCGTCCACGATGATGATGCCCCGTCCGTGCGTGGCCAGCACCAAGTCGCTGGTTTCGGGGTGGATGGCGATGTAATGCACGGCCACCGGCGGCATATTGTTGGTGAATTTCGACCAGTTTTGCCCGCCGTCAACGGTCACGTACAAGCCCATTTCGGTGCCGAGGAACAACAGGTTCGGGTTTTCGAGGTCTTCCTTGACGTGCCGCGCAAAGCCGGTGATGTCAGGCGTGGCGATGGATTTCCACGTCTTGCCCATGTCGGTGGTTTTATAGACGTAGGTAGCCATGTCGCTGCGCGTGTGGCCATCGAACACCACGTAGCAGGTGTTTTTGTCGAAGCGGCTCGGCTCTACGTGGTAGGCCCACGTGTTTTTGGGCAATCCGGGTACGGTTGCCACCACGTTTGTCCAGTTTTTGCCGCCGTTGGCGGTCACCTGCACGTTGCCGTCGTCGGTGCCCACCCAAATGATGTTCTCGTCGAGCGGCGACTCGGCCACGCTGAAAACAGTGCAGTGGTTCTCGGCCCCGGAATTGTCTGCCGACAGGCCGCCGGAGTTTTCCTGCTGTTGCTTGGCCGGGTCGTTGGTGGTGAGGTCGGGCGAGATTTTGGCCCACGTTTCGCCCATGTCGTCGGAGCGGTGCAAAAACTGGCTGCCGATGTAGAGCCGGTCGGGCTTGTGCGGACTCAGGTTCATGGCCGCGTTCCAGTTGAACCGCAGTTTGGGGTCGGTGGCGGCTGCATACGGCTTGATGATTTTCTGCTGGCGGCGTTCGGTGTCGTACCGCCAGATGTTTTCGGCCCCTTGCATTTCCGAATACACGATGTTGGCCTTGGTCGGGTGGCGATAGACCCGAAAGCCGTCGCCCATGCCCACCGAGAACCAGTCGCGGTTTTCGATGCCGCCGGGGCTTTCCGACGGCCCGTACCAAGAGCCGTTGTCCTGCAAGCCGCCATAGACTTTGTACGGCTTGGCGTTGTCCACGCTCACTTGGTAAAACTGCGACAACGGCAGGTTTTTCACCATTTCCATCACATTGCCGCCGTCCCAGGTGCGGTACAGGCCGCCGTCGGTGGCCACGAAGATTTGGTTGGAATTGTGGATGTCGAACCAGAAGTCGTGGATGTCGGAGTGCATGGAGCCGAAGGTGCGGAAAGTCTTGCCGCCGTCTCGGCTGATGGAGCCGCTCAGGCCGGCCTTGCACACGATGTCGGGGTTTTTGGGGTCAACAACGATGCGCGAAAAGTAAAACGGCCGCACGGTGAGTTCGAAATCGCCGTTGGTGCGCGTCCAGCTTTGGCCGCCGTTTTCGGAGCGGTACAAGCCCTTGGTTTCGGGCTTCTCGGACTCGATGACGGCGTAGAGCAGTTCGGGTTTGGACGGTGCCACGGCGACGGCGATGCGGCCCAGCTTGCCCGTCGGGAAGCCGTTGTGGATTTTGTTCCAAGTCTTGCCTGCATCGGTTGACTTGTACAACGCACTTTTCAGCCCGCCGGAGTTGAACGACCACGCCGTGCGGCGAAATTCCCAGAATGCCGCGTACAGCGTGTTAGGGTTCTTGGGATCCATGGTCAGGTCTGAACAGCCGGTGTTTTCGTCCACGTAGAAGATTTTGTTCCACGTTTTGCCGTCGTCGGTGGTTTTATAGACACCGCGTTCTTGGCTTGGCCCCCAAAGGGCACCCATCACGCCTACGTACAAAGTGTTCGGATCGTTGGGATCGATGCGGATGCTGCTGATGCGTTCCGACTTTTCGAGGCCCATTTTGGTCCAGTTCTGTCCACCGTCGTCGGAGCGGTAGATGCCGTCGCCCACCGAGACGCTATTGCGCGTCCACACTTCGCCGGTGCCTGCCCACACCACTTGGTCGGGATTCTTGGGGTCAACGGCCACGGCACCGATGGGCTGGGTGTGTTTGTCGAAAACGGCCTTGAACGTCACGCCGCCATCGGTTGACTTCCACACGCCGCCGCCCGCCGTGCCGATGTACACGACTTTGGCATCGGTGGGGTGGCCTTCAATATCTGTGATGCGGCCGCTCATCAAGGCCGGGCCGATGTGCCGTGCCCGCAGCGACCCGAACAGTTCGTCGCCTTTGAGCGGTATGGCTTCTTGGGCCGTTGCCAAGCCTAAAAAGAGCCAGCAGCCGCCCAAGGCGAGCAGTAGTTTGTTTTTCATGGGAGGAGAGGTTGGAAGGTTTTAAGGTTGAAAAGTTGGAAGGTTGGTAAAGTTAAGCAGTCGAGCAAAAGTTTTCGGGTGTATGGGATTACAAATCCCCGGCAGTCCGGTTCGGGATTGGCTTCGCCGAACTGTCGTTTGCAAATCCCGAACAGCACGCGGCTCTTTCGGATTTGCAATCCGAAAGCAACCTGTCCCGAATCTGCGATTCGACACCGAACACACCATGACTTTCGCTTGGCTACTTAAAGGTTGGAAGGTTACAAGGTTGAGCAAAGGCGTTTTGGGCAGAAATTGCCCAAAACGCCTTCCTACCAATCAGATAGACTACTTTCAGCTTTTTAACCTTTCAACCTTAAAACCTTCCAACCCTTTTCAATTCCCGGCCGGAAAGGCAAACTCTTTTGGGTCAATGGGCGTGTCAAGTTCTACTTTTTCAACCGCAATGGTGAGAAACGGCTGTCCATTGGCTTTTTGGCTGATGGAGAAAGGAAACATCAGTCCGTTTACTTCTTGGTAGTCGCTGTAGGCCGACTCGATAGTGGTGCCTTTCATCTGGCCTTTCTTTATGGTAGAGCGGCTGACGACGGGTACAAAGTTTTCAGGCTCGAAAAAATAGTACACCACGTTTTCCTCCGGTTTGCCATCCACTTTGACGGGCTTTTTGGTCAGCTTTATTTTGAAGCATTCGGTGCCTTCCACCGTTTCTTTTCCTTCAAGGGTCACTTTGTAGCCTTTTTCCTTGTAGTTCAGGAACGGGTCGGGAAAATCGGCGGCTTCCTGTTTCATGTTCTCGCTGTCTTCGGCCTCCATTTTCTCGGCTTTCATGGTCATCATGTTGGTGTTCCAGCCGGAGTTGCCGTCGAACGCGGGTTGTACGATTTCCTTGCCTTGGAACGTGAACGCCTGCCGTTGCTTGCCACCTTGCGCCTGCAAGGAAACAAACGGAAACTCCAGGCCGCCTTGTTTGGCTTTGCCAGCCATTTTCACCGACTTCAGGGCCAGCCATTTGTCTTTGCCGCCGGTATTTTTGATGTACTTTTCAATGATTTCGTCGGCGGTTTGGGCTTGGACTGCGGTAACGGCCACCAACAGCATTGCTGTCAAACATTTCGTAGCGAATCGCATGGGTTTGGTTGTTTGGGTTTAAAGAATGGATGAATGAACAATGTTATCTAACCTGCACCTGATAAACAACCTTTCTTAAGCCTATTTCGCTGAAAACGGGGATGAACGGAGGAAGAAAAGGATAAAGTGA
>JALOMD010000178.1 GCA_025455595.1 Cytophagales bacterium
CGCTTTCGGCGGTTTGGTGTTTCAGATGTTCGGCCAAGCCTTCCGGTTCCCAGCCTTCGGCGAGTTGCCATTCCCAGTTGCCGCGCGGTGTGCCGGGCACGTTGATGCGGCTGCGTTCGTCGAGGTTCAGCACGTCTTGCAGGGGCAGAATAGCCAAACCGGCCCGGCAGTGCAGGGCCAAGTGAACCGCCGCCGGGGCGGCCGTGTGTTCGTCCAAACCGTAATTGGCATAGACGGAGAGGCGGTGCCGCTCGTGGTCAGAGGCTTCGGTGCGCCACCAGCCCCGCGTGGTGTTGGTATCGTGGAGGCTGGTATAGACCACCGAATTGTCAGGAACGTTGTGCGGCAAATGCGGATTCATTTCGCCGTCGCCGTCGAAGGCGAATTGCAGCACCCGCATGCCCGGCAGCCGGTGGCGGGCCATGAAGGCCAGCACTTCGGGCGAAATGGTGCCCAAATCCTCGGCGATGATGGTCAAATCGGGAAAATGCTGGCGCAGCGCGGCGTAGAACGCTTCGGCCGGGGCGTGTTGCCAACGTCCGTTGGCGGCGGTTTCGTCGGCGGCGGGAATTTCGTAATAATTCACAAATCCGAGGAAATGGTCGAGACGCACCAAGTCGCAGAGGCGTTGCGTTTGTCCGATGCGCCGCATCCACCATCCGAAGTTTTCGTGTTCTACCGCCGCCCAGTCATAGACCGGATTGCCCCACAGTTGGCCGGTTTCGCTGAACCGGTCGGGCGGGGTGCCGGCCACGGCGTAAGGCCGCTTGTTTTCGTCGAGTTTGAACAAGTGCGGGTTCGTCCACACGTCCACGCTGTCATAGTTCACATAGATCGGCAAATCGCCGAAAATCCCCACGCCCAGCCGGTCGCAATAGTCGCGCAGGGCCGACCATTGCTGGAAAAACAAGTATTGCACAAATTTCTCCCGGCGCATCGGCCCGGCAAGCCGCTCGCGGGCGGCAGCCAAGGCTTCGGGCTGGCGTTGGGCCAATTCCGGTTCCCAGTCAATCCACGCGTGTTCGTGGTGCTGGTCGCGCAGGCACTTGAACAGCGCGTAGTCGTCCAGCCAGTGTGTTTCGGCTTCGCAAAACGCCTCGAATGCTGCTTGCGCAGCCGGGTCGTTTATTTTCTCGAAATTGTGAAAGGCTTGCGTCAGCAGCGGTTCTTTGTACGCCCGCACCGCCGGATAATCCACGCGGTGGTCGGGAAATTCGGGCGGAGATTCCACGTCGGCCAAGTTGAGCAGCCCCTGCTGGGCCAGTTTCTCCAGACTGATGAGCAACGTACTGCCCGCAAACGCCGAAATGCTGCTGTACGGCGAATTGCCCAAACCTTGCTCGACGGGCGTGAGCGGCAGTATTTGCCAGTAGCGTTGCCCGGCCCGGTGCAGGAAATCGGCGAAACGGTAGGCGTTTTCTCCGAAATCGCCGATGCCGTAGCGTGAGGGAAGCGAAGTGACCGGAAGCAGAATACCGCAGGAACGTTCGTGGAGCATTTTTTGAGAGTGATGAGTTATGAGCTATGAGTGATGAGTAGGGCGTTTTGGGCGAAATTTGCTCAAAACGCAATGTATGCCGCCCGTTTTCTGCATACAAATTAAACGGGAACCGGTGCGTCTTCCTGTGACAAATGTACAGACCTTTCACGACTCGGCGGTTTGTTTGTCGAAGACGCGCCTACAATTTCCTCCCGCTGCCGTTCCATCCGCGATTCGACAAGAAACAGTCCGGCCAAAAGCGTTTTGGGCAGAATTTGCTTAAAACGCCCGCCGGTAAACCCTTCAGATAATCCACAGAAAAACCGCGATTCGTCTGTTTTCTTGGCCCACAAAAACCGTTGCAAGCATTTGACTTCCGGTTGTTTGCAATGTGATTTTGACTGACGACCGACCACTGACGACTTTGTACTTATTTCACACCAAAGCCATCTGTTCTTTTTCTGCAATCAGCATCTCCGCTTCAACCAAGGTTTTGGCGATGAAATCGGGTGTGCGCATGGGCGTTGGCAGTCGTTCGGTTTCGTTGCCTACGTCGAGCAACACCGTGCGGCATCCGGCGCGGTTGCCCGCCTCAACGTCATCCAGCGCGTCGCCAATCATCCACGAACGGGACAAGTCAATGTTCAAGTCGCGGGCGGCTTGCAGCAGCATCCCCGGCTCTGGTTTCCGGCAGTCGCTGTGGCGGGTGTAAGCAGGCACGGTGCCTTCCGGGTGGTACGGGCAATAATAGAACCCGTCGAGTTCCACGCCTTCGCGCCGCAGCAATTGCCGCAGCCGCCGCTCGGCCACAACCAGTGCGTCTTCGGTGAGCAATCCGTGTGCAACCTCGGCTTGGTTCGACACCACTACGAGCCTGAACCCCCGCGCCGCCAACCGGCGCAACGCCTCCCCCGCCCCTTCGGCGAGGCATATTCTCGTAGCGTCCACGTTGGCTGGCACGTGTTCAATCAATGTTCCGTCTTTGTCCAAAAACACGGCCGGATGTGTCTGATGTGCCATGCGTTCTGTTGTTGGTTCGTCCGGAAACGAAAAACTTGGTGCCACTTGCCAAAAGCGATATTGAAAACAGTTCTGAAAAACCTGTAGGCAGACAAGTGTACCGTTTTGTCCACACAAGTTTGAGCAAACTCGCTGTTCTTCGACGACATGCTTCCTCCTGTAACGTTGCTACAAAAAATACGTAGAAATACAGACGCAAATAATTCGGCTTCCGGTGCGTTCTTTGGGTACAAAACAACAACCGGGTTGCCGGGTTGCCCCGAAATACCAGCGAATTGGCTTAAATTTTGCTTATTGTTTCTCATTTTTACTTTCTCCGATTCGACATGGATTTGGCTTTCACTCGCCAACTGGCCCGTTCCATTCCCAATGGTGCCGTGCTTCTGTTCGACAAAAATCTCAGGTACCTGCTGGCCGAAGGAGCCGCATTGGATCGCCACGGCTTTGACCCGACGACGATGATAGGCAAACGGGTGGACGAAGTGCTGCCATCCGCCGCCTTGCCTTCCCTGTTGCCGATTTATGAGAAAACCATTGCCGGAGAAAGCACCCAGCACACCCTCGAATCCGCGAGCGGCACGTTCTGGACGCGTTTCGAGCCGCTCTACGAAGACGGCAAATGGCAAGCGGGCATGGTGCTGATTGTGGAAGTAAGCGAACTGGAACGGCAGAAGAAGGAGTTGCAAGACTATTTCTACATTCTCTCGCACGACATCAAGTCGCCGCTGTCTTCCATTTTGGGACTGCTGCAAGTCTATCGTTTGGAAAAACACCCGGACGAACGCGAACGGCTGCTGGACATGATGGAGCAGATGGCCCAACGGTCGCTGGCGTTCATCACCGCCCTGCTCGACCAGACCATTGCCCCGATTGACGTGCAGAGCATGGTGGCCGAAATCATGGAAAAGGCCGCCCACCAGTACGCCGACCGGGCCATTACGTTCCGCAGCGAGTACCAGTACCGCAAGGGAAAGTTCTACTCGGTGCCTACGCTGCTGCGGTCGGTGCTGGAAAACCTGCTCATTAATGCCCACAAGTACTATGACCCCGAAAAACCAGAGCCGTTTGTGGAGCTGAAAGTGCGCGAGGAAAACGCCCATGTCATCATTACCGTGGCCGACAACGGCTTGGGCATTGCCGCCGCCGACTTGCCGCACATCTTTGAGAAAAACTATCAGCTCGACAACCACAGCGAAGGCCACGGCTACGGCCTGTATTTGGTGCGACAAAATCTGCACAAACTCGGCGGCACCATCCGCGCCGACTCCCAGCCGGGCCGGGGCACTACGTTTACCCTCACCATCCCCAAGCAAGAGACACCTCAGAGTTAATTTTGAATTCAGAATTATGAATTCAGAATTGGAGGCGGGCGTTTTAGGCGTTTTTTGCCTAAAACGCTTTTTTGTCTTGAATCGCGGATTCGAGCGGATGGCACGGATAGGTTTCTTGGCAAACAGTCGCGTCATTTCTACAGCGACGCATCCGTGCCATCCGCGTCATCCATTTCATCCGCGATTCAAGACCAAGTCGTTTTAGGCATTTTTTGCCCAAAACGGGCCTGGTCGTTCACAATCCAATTGTGACAGACGAAAATCCCGTTCAACTTCCTACACGAAAACAAAGTCCTGTCGGTGAGGTTTTTATCAAAAAAACTTTCTAACTTTTGACGCTTTGGCGTTTACAGCATTTTTTGGCTAAAAATCGCGATTTCCCTCCCCACAATTCTGGATTCATAATTCTCAATTCCCAATTGAAAATGGCTACTTACAAACTCCAAATCAACGGCCGTTCTTACGAAACCGACGTGGATGCCGACACGCCGCTGCTGTGGGTGCTGCGCGACCATCTTGGTCTGGTAGGCACCAAATACGGCTGCGGCATGGCCCAGTGCGGGGCTTGCACGGTGCATCTCAACGGCGAGGCCGTCCGGTCGTGCGTGCTGCCGGTGTCGTCGGTGGGCAACGCCGCCGTGACGACCATCGAGGGGCTGTCGGCCAACGGCGACCATCCGGTGCAGCGGGCGTGGGCCGAAGCCGACGTGCCCCAATGCGGCTACTGCCAAGCCGGCCAAATCATGACCGCCGCCGCGTTCCTGAAACGAAACCCAAAACCCACCGACGAGGAAATCACCGCCGCCATGAGCGGCAACCTGTGTCGTTGCGGCACCTACCACCGCATCCGCGAAGCCGTGAAACTGGCAGCGAAGTAGAAGTACGAATTGGAGTTGAAAGTTGCAGGTTGCTGTTTTGGGTAAGAATTGCTCAAAACGTCTTCATTTTTGGCTTCAGTTAAAGCGTCATTGCGAGCCATGTAGCGAAGCGGAATGGCGTGGCAATCTGCCGCCGGTAGCCACGCGAGCCTTAGGGAAGCGTGTTGCCGAGCCTGTGGGAGTGAGATTGCCACGGCCCTCCGTTTCACTGCGGGCCTCGCAATGACGGTTTGTTCTCGACGCGTTTTGGCTGTTTTTTGCCCAAAACGGCAAGAAAATCTCCTCCATTCAAAATTCCGAATTGGCTTCGCCGAACTTACGTTTCTAAATTCTGAATTAACCTTATGTCAACACTCCCAACCACTTCCCGCCGCGATTTCGTGAAAGCGGCAGCCGCCTTGAGCGGCGGGCTGTTCATCGGCTTTAGCTGGAGCAGCACCGAAGCCGCCACGCCCATAGTCTTCGATCCGAAAACCTTGGCTGCCAATGCCAGCGAATTCAACAGCTACCTCGCCATCGCCACCGACGGCACCGTCACCATCTTTTCGCCGAATCCGGAAATCGGGCAGGGCATCAAGACGGCCTTCCCGATGATTGTGGCCGAAGAACTCGATGCCGACTGGAGCCGCGTGAACGTGCAGCAAGCCCCGCTCGACACCAAGAAGTTTGAGCGGCAGGTGGCCGGAGGCAGCCGTTCCATCCCGCATTCGTGGCAACGCCTGCGCCAAGCCGGTGCCACTGCCCGGCAGATGCTGCGCCAAGCCGCCGCCAACCGTTGGCAAGTGCCTGTGAATGAATGCACTACAGAAAAAGGCGAAGTGCTGCACGCCGCCAGCGGCCGTAAGCTCGGCTACGGCGAACTGGCCACCGAAGCCGCCCGCCTGCCCGTGCCCACGGACGTGAAGCTTAAAGACCCGAAGGATTTCAAAATCATCGGCAGGCACACGCACAACGTGGACAACGCCAAGATCATCACCGGGCAGCCGCTGTTCGGATTAGACTTTTACCGCGACGGAATGCTGTTCGCCATGGTGCAGCGGCCACCTGCGTTCGGGCTGAAAATCAAGTCGGTGGATGCGTCGGCGGCCAAGGCCATGCCCGGCGTAGTGGACGTAGTGACGTTCCGCAACAACGTGGCCGTGGTGGGCAAATCCACTTGGCAAGTGAAAAAAGCCCGCGAAACCCTGAAAGTCGAATACGAAAAAGAGGCCGACTTGGAAAGCACCGCCGACCACAACCGGCTGTTCCTGAAACTGTTAGACGCACCGGAGGCCACCGTTCGCCGCAAAGACGGCGACGTGGAAGCGGCTTTCCGCAACGCGGCCAAAGTGGTGCGGGCCGAGTACCAATGCCCGTTTTTGCCGCACAATCCGCTGGAGCCGATGAACTTTTTCGCCCACGTGACAGCCGAAGGCGCGGAACTCGTCGGCCCGACGCAAACGCCCGAACTGGCCCGCATCGAAGTAGCCAAACTGCTCGACCTGCCGCCGGAAAAAATCAGCATTGACCTCACGCGCATGGGCGGCGGTTTCGGACGGCGGCTCAAGACCGACTACGTGCTGGAAGCCGTGGAAGTATCGCGGCTGGCGAAGGCCCCGGTGAAGGTGATT
>JALOMD010000179.1 GCA_025455595.1 Cytophagales bacterium
CGCACACGCGGGCCACGGGCCAGATAGCGGTTGGCGGGGTCTTTGCGCTGCAACGCCGGCGACACCTTCGACGATTGTTGGTACGTCTCAGACATGACGATGAGTTCCAACAACTTCTTGACGTGCCAGCGGTAGTCGTCGCGGAAGGTGACGGCCAAGTAGTCGAGCAGTTCGGGGTGCGACGGCTTCAAGCCCTGCGAGCCGAAATCCTCCAGCGTCTCCACCAAGCCGACACCGAAAATTTGCTCCCAGAACCGGTTCACCGCCACGCGGGCCGTCAGCGGGTTTTCCTTGTCCACCATCCATTGCGCCAAGCCGAGGCGGTTTTTCGGGTACTTGTCGAAACCCGCCATGAACTTGGGCGTGGCGGGCTGCACTTCCTTGCCTTTAGTGAGCCAGTTGCCGCGTTCGAATACGTGGCTTTTGCGACGGAAGTCGCCCGGGTTCTCCATCATCACGGGCGTGCGGGTTATCGTCGAGTCGTCTTTGTTCAACAGGGCCAGCATGGTCTTGCGCGTGGCTTCGTAGTCGGGCTTGTCGGCACCGGGCAGCGGCTCGGTGAGCAACAGCCATTCGATTGTCATCACGTAGTCCTGCGGGTTTTTGAACGTCGGATTGGAGAAGACAAAGTACAGGTCGTGCTTGCCGGAGACAGGCTTTAAGTCGAAGGCGGCGGCGGCGAAAACCCACCAGTTCTTCTTGTCAATCGGCTTGACTGGGAACCGGCCGATGACCTCGCCGTCCAGCTTGTCTTTGCGCACCTCGAACCAGCCGTTGTCGTGCTGGGCACTGTACCGAACCAACATCTGGGTGCGGCCGGTCAGGTTCACGTTGCGCAGCCGGGCGTATCCTTTGTGGCCGCCGCCGAGGTACTTGCCGTCCACCATGGCCGCGTTGGTGAGTTGGTCGAAGCTGTGGGCCTGTATCTTCGGCTCGCCGATTTTCAGCAGGTGTTCCAGTTGCTGCGCGTGGCGACTGGCTTCTTGGGTCGGTGCCGCGTTTCTGACCCATTCTTTCAGGTCGGCTATTTTCTTCTCGTCTTCGGGCGAATAATCGGTCAGCACCGGATACTCGCCCGGCACGTCCTCGTCACGCGAGTTGTTGAAAAACGCCAGCGAGTGATAAAAGTCCTCGTGCCGAAACGGGTCGTACGGATGGCTGTGGCACTGGACGCAACTCATGGTAGTTCCCTGCCACACTTCCCACGTGTTGTTGACGCGGTCTATCACGGCCGTGGTGCGAAATTCCTCGTCGTCGGTGCCGCCTTCGTCGTTGTTGGTGGTGTTGCGGTGGTAGGCCGTGGCGATGAGCTGCTCTTCGGTGGGTTTCGGCAGCAAGTCGCCTGCCAGTTGCTCCACGGTGAATTGGTCGAAAGGCTTGTCGTCGTTGAACGACCGGATTACGTAGTCGCGGAACCGCCAAATGCTGCGCAGGTCGTCTTTCTCGTAGCCTTTGCTGTCGGCGTAGCGGGCCAAGTCGAGCCACATGGCGGCCCACCGTTCGCCATAGTGCGGCGAAGCCAGCAGGCGGTCAACTTGTTTTTCGTAGGCGTTTGCCGAACGGTCGTTGACGAAATCGGCCACTTCCTGCGGCGTGGGCGGCAAGCCGATCAGGTCAAGGCTGAGGCGGCGCAGCAGGGCGGGCCGGTCGGCGGACGACGAAGGTTGCAGGCCTTCTTTCCTGAGTTTGGCGAGGATGAAATGGTCAACGGCGTTGCGGCCCCAAGCGGTGTCGGTCTTGGGCACTTCGGGCTTGGTCGGTTTCAAGTAGGCCCAGTGGTCTTGCCAATGCGCCCCCTGCCGAATCCACTTGCGCAATGTCTCTATCTCGGCCTGCGAAAGCGGCTCGGCGTGGTAGGGCATCCGTTCTTCGGGGTCGTGGTGGGTGAGCCGCTTGATGAACTCGCTGCCGTCCGGGTCGCCGGGAATGATGGCCGGTTTGCCTGCCTTGGTGGGTTTCAAAGCGTCTTCGCGCGAGAACAGGCTGAAACCGGCACTTTCTTTCACCCCGCCGTGGCAGGAAATGCACTTGGTGTTGAGGATGGGCCGCACCTCGGCGTTGAAGTCAACTTCCTCGCCGGTATAAAAACGGAAGAACGCCACCGTAGCCAGCAGGCCGATGGCAACAACCGATAGGAGTGTTCTGTATTTGCGCATGGTTGAGCAATGGTTGGCGGCAGGTAGGTAACCAGCGTTTTAGGCAATTTTTGCCCAAAACGGCATACTTGTTCGAGCAGGTTTATTTGCCCAGCCCTTTTGCCAACCAAATATAACAAATCCGTTCCGTTTTGGACTTTTTCAAAGGCCGAAAAATTGTCTGTGATACAATTATTGGTCTGTCGTAAGCCTTTACAGGGTTCAAAACCCTGTAAAGGTTTGGCTTGCCGTTTTAGGTAAAAAACGCTCAAAACGCGACCGTTAAACGATAAACGTTAAACCGAAACCGCCTACCTTTGCCCAACAGTCATTTCAGACAATCGTCAATCCATAACCAACACAGAGACATGAAAGAAGTCAGTGTAACCGAACTGAAGCAAATACGCGACAACCACGAGCCGCACCAACTCATTGACGTGCGCGAACCTTACGAATACGACATCGCCAACTTGGGCGGCGAACTCATCCCGCAGGCGCAGGTGCCTGATAATCTCGACAAAATCAGCCGCGACCAGAAGGTGATTGTACACTGTCGCAGCGGGGCACGCAGCGGCCGCATTGTGCAGTATTTGGAGCAACAGGGCTACACGGAAGTGTATAACCTGAAAGGCGGCATCTTGGCGTGGTCGGCCGAGATTGACCCCAGCGTGCCGCAGTATTGAAAAGCGTGGGCATAGGGCAGAGAGCATGGCGTAAGCAAAAACAGAGAAGCGTTTTGAGCAAAAATTGCCCAAAACGCTTCTGCCTCATGCCCTCTGCTCTTTGCCCTATGCCTTTCAGTGTCCGTTCAGGTTTTGCTTGCCGTAGCCGTTCATGGAAACTGCCTGTTTTTCAAGCACATACGGCTCGGTGCGACGCGTGAGGTCGGCGTTGGTCATGTCAATCATGCCGAAGCCTTTTTGGGTGAAGTAGCCCAGGCCGCACTCGAACACAAACTGCTGCACTTCGGGAGCCGAGTACAGGGCAAACGGAAACGTGTAGCCGCGCACCTCGTACCGGTTGCCGTTTTCGACAATTGGGTAGATGCGGGCAAATTTTTTCTCGCCTTCCTTGATGCGCTGCAAATACGCCTTGTCTGGCACCACTTGGAATTTGTAGAACGACGCAATTTGGTCAGCGGTGTAGCGGCCCGATTTCTCCATCCGAATCATGGTTGACTCGTAAAGGAAATCGGAAAACGTGTCGCTGTCTGGCGTGATGAATTTTTTGGCGTAAAAGTCGTTGGAAATCGGATCAACGGCTACGATAGGCGAAATGCACACGCACTTAAGCTCGTCGCGGAACAGGGGCGGCAGTTCTCGTTCCACACTCTCGGGCACCAGTTGCAGCGTTCCCACTTCAAACTCGCCTCGTTCAAACAGGTTTTGCAGGAAAAAGTCAATCAACGCCGGGTTGTGGCTCGAAAAAACGAGCGTAGCCCGGCTTGAATAGAAATGCAAGCCATTTTTGCTGACCTTGGTTTGCCCTTTCAGTCCCGAAAAACTGTACTCGGACTCTGACGAGAAGTTTCGGTTGCCCGCCAGCAGCGATTCGGCCAATTGCGCTAACAACGATTGGTGGTAGAATGGCACGTAACCACCTTTGTTTTTCACCACGAAAATAATTCTGACCCTCACGGTAGTTGCGATTTACGAACGGAACACAATGTCCCAATCCACTAAGTAACCGGGTGCTTAGGCAAATTGTTTTGCCATGCGAACGGCAATCGCGTTTTTTTAGAGAAATAATCGTTCCGGGAGGCACGAAGCCCCGTGATTTCGGAATGCGGAGGGCGGAAAAAGTAGCCGGTGGCAGTGGCGGTTGGCAGTCGAAAGACGTTTTAGGCAATTTTTGCCTAAAACGCTTGCCCCATGCTCTTGGCTCTATGCCCTATGCTTTTTTCCGCATTCCGAAATCTTTTCTCCTCCCCCTTGGGGCGACCAAAACGAGAGTTTTGGGGCGAGCCTGTGCGGCCGGGTGGGGGCTTTTATTTCTTCTTGTTCTTTTTGAGGGATTTGATGAACTGCGCCCAGCGGAAGGGGTCGAGGAATGTCCAGGCGGGACTGAAATAACGATTGGTTTGGGCGTTGAACTGCATCTGGTTCGTGTAGCGGAAGTTCATGGCCGAGCTGGCCCCCATTGTCTGCGTCATGCGGGCCAAGGCCACCGGGTTGAAGTCGCGTTCAAACTGCTTCTGCTGTTCCTCTTCGGGCAGTTCCAAGGCAAGCAAGGCTTTTTTGAACAATTCCTCGGTCGGGTACGGATATACTTCCACGATGGGCAGCATGGTGGTGTCGGTCTTGAGTTCAATCACCACCGAGTGGCCCTCGTCCGTCAGGTTCGGAATACGGTAAAACCGTCTCTTGTAACCAATGGCACTGATCACCACACTGTCGCCGACCAGCGTGGGCATGGCAAACGAGCCGTACTCGTTAGTAACCGAGCCGCGTCCGGCCTTGGGGATGTACAACGTGGCCCCGACGACGGGTTGGCCGTCGTCGCCACTGAGAACGAGGCCCGAAAACTGGATGATGCGCAACCTGCCTTGGGCCTGTGCCGCTGTGCCGCCCGTCAGGACGGCGGCTGTGAGCACGGCAAGATATATGAACAGAATCAGAGACGCTTTCATAGGTCAAATAAGTACTTGGTCATTAGTAGTTAGTCTTTAGTCAAGCAATTCAACAGGTTGATTATCAAGGAACTGTCAGATGTCTCGGCCTGTCGGGATAGGTAAAACTAATTGTGGACACGCACTTGTTTCCCGAAATATACACATAAATAGGAAGTACGAGGTACGAATTACGATTTGCGAATTCGGCCACGAGCTATTCCGTTTTTGTCAGAACTGTGATTTAAGCAGTCGAGCAAAAGTTTTCGTGGATTTGCCCCTTGGGATTACAAATCCGGGACAGCCCGGTTCGGGATTGCAAATCCCGAACCGCGGATTGGCTTCGCCGAACTTGCGTTTGCAAATCCCGAACAGCCTGTGTTTGTACGAATCTTGGTTTTCAGACAGCCTGCCTGTCGGCAGACAGGGATTGCAGGATGAGCAGGATTGAAAAGCTGACAATCATGCGCATCACGAAAATCAATTTGAAATCACAGTTCAGACAAGGGCGTTTTAGGCAAAATTTGCCCAAAACGCTGTTTCGTACCGGACAATTGTAAAACGGCGGCGGCTGAGGGATTGTTTCAAAAAGGTCGTTCCTGTTGCCGCAACCTTCATAGGGTTCAAAACCCTATGAAGGTTTTACGAAGGTTTCAGGCGAAAATGCGCAGGAAAGTGACGATGAACGGCGCGGAAAGCAGCAGCCCGTCGAAACGGTCGAGAAAGCCGCCGTGGCCGGGAATGCTGGCCCCGGAGTCTTTGATGGCGATGCTGCGCTTGAACAGCGACTCCACCAAGTCGCCGTACGTGCCCGCCACCACGATAATCATGGCAATGCAGTACCAGTGCCAGTACTTGAGGTCAGTGAAAAAGTAGGCTAACGCCGAGGCCACCACCAACGCCGCCAACGTGCCGCCGATGCTGCCCTCCCACGATTTCTTGGGCGAAACCCGCTCGAACAGCTTGGTTTTGCCGAAACGCGTGCCGGCAAAGTACGCTCCGGTGTCGCTGGCCCAGAGCAAAAACAGGCAGCCGAGGATGATTTGGTAGCTGTACAGCGAACGGTTGTGGAACACGCAGATGTTGAGCAGCGAAAACGGTACGGCCACGTAAATGATGCCCAAAAACGTAAAGGCGATGTTGGTGAACGGCTTTTTCTCGTTCTTTTTGTAGAGCTTGATGAAGAATATGACCGACGCGACGGGCGAAATCCAAAAGTAATGCTCGATGCCCAGCAGTTTTTTCTCGATCAGGAACGTAAGCGTAAAAATGCACAAGCCCGTGAAAGTACCGTAAACCAGCAGCGGTGCGTTGCCGTCAAGGCCGAGCAGTTGGTAAAACTCGCGCAGGGAAAAGCCGCAAATCAGGAAAAACACGGCGAAATACGCCCATTCGTTCCAATAGACGGCACTTATGATGGCAACTCCACCCACCACAGCCGCGATGACGCGCTGCTGCAGATTGCTCATGTTCTCTAACCTGCGATTCTCCAATTTTGAATGAGTGAATGATAGAATGAGTGAATATCGTTTTGAACAATT
>JALOMD010000180.1 GCA_025455595.1 Cytophagales bacterium
AGGCCTGTGGCACACAGGCCGTTGCAGACCCATGCTACAGGCCTGTGTGCCACAGGCCTCGGTAAAAAACCGGACAGTGCTAACCAAAGCATCCGTCAGAA
This sequence comes from Cytophagales bacterium, assembly GCA_025455595.1. Taxonomy (GTDB): domain Bacteria; phylum Bacteroidota; class Bacteroidia; order Cytophagales; family 172606-1; genus Xanthocytophaga. The sequence goes on from JALOMD010000180.1 coordinate 102, forward strand.
TAATGTTTTTCGACCAGTAGTTGATTATCAACATAAAGTAACTCTATTTGTTGCCAAGGCAATGGTCAAAAGGGCAACGGTTGCTTTTCGATTTTCGGAAAACGCAATATTCGAAGATTGAAGACGGGCCATTGGTACGCTGCAAGCAGCCTTTTTCCCGCATTCGCAAAATGCTAAAGTCAAACTTAAGTAGGGTTTCAGCAAAAGTGTTGGAGGATATGCGTCCCGACTTTTCGGGATGCTTTCAGACCAGTTTCAAATAGACCGTTACTTTTGCTGTGCTGCTTAAAATTGGTGTTCAAGGCCATTTAGTGGTTGTTTGAGCTAATTCTTCTCAGGTGAAAAGAGCGGTCTTTCGGCTGCGCCCCCCGACGAGTCGAGGCAGGCATACGTCGGTTTTGCGACCTATAGCCTCCGGCTATGCCTCGCAAAAATGTCTCCCTTGCTTTTTTCGCGTTCGTCTCTGAAAAAAATCTGACTACTGGTTACGTGTTGTGCAATAGTTGTTCGTCTTTATGGTATATAAGCAAGAAAAAATTGCCTTAAAACACACGCCGCATGGGTAATTTTACACGGTTGCCGAAAAACCAACCTATTGGCTCCTTACAGAAAATGACCGTCCACTCCGACGCGCCGCCGGAATGGGATGCATCGCATGACAACGGCGAATTTTTCATCCACCGGGCCATGGAGCAAGACCCCCGGCAGGGTTGCTCGCTCTTGTTCCGGCAATATTACACGCCGCTGTGCAGCCACGCGGCGCGGTACGTGTACTCGCGGGAAATCGCCGAGGATGTGGTAGCTCAGGTTTTCTGCGATTTCTGGGAACGGCAAATATTCCGGCAAATCTCCTTTTCCTACCGGGCTTTTCTGTTCAAGGCCGTTCGCAACCGCGCCATTGATTACCTCCGAGTGGAACTGGGCAGGAAAGCCACCGACAATCTGGGTGATGTCCAGTTGGAGAGTTCTTTTTCGCAAAGTCCCGAGGCGCAAATGGCTTTTGACGAACTCAGCCAGTTGATCCAGCGGGCCGTGGAAACCATGTCGCCCCAGTGCAAGCGGGTGTTTCTGATGAGCCGGTTCGAGGGCAAGAAAATTGCCGAAATCGCCGAAAGTCTCCAACTCTCGCCCCGCACTGTTGAAACCCATTTGACGCGGGCATTGACCCTGCTGCGGACGCTGCTGCGTAACCACGGCGTTTTACTCATCCTATTGTCAGTGTTCTTTAGCTAATTCGATTTCTTGGCACGGAGGCTTGGAATCGTTTAACGTCGGGCGGCTTGTGGACTTGAAAAAGTGCCATTTGGTAATCCGAAGACAAACCGTTTTGAGCGTTCCCGCCTGTTGCGGGATTTGTCAATTTTTGCCCAAAACGACAGCGTGAAACGAGATTTTAAACAACCTCTCAGAAATAAAAGTAGCCCCGTGAATTACGTGTAGTGCCTCCCGCAATCGTCATAACAAGAAAAAGACTGGCAAGCCAGTCTAACTGCCAGTCAAAATATATGCTTATGGAAAAGCCGGTAAACAAAGAAACCCTGTTTGAATACTTTGCAGGACGCGCCACGCCTTTGCAAAAAAAGACCATAGAGGGCTGGCTGGCTCATCCCGAAAACGAAGATTTCTATTACCAATGCCTTGAGGCATGGGAACGTACCTATCCGCAGCACCTGCCCGACACCGAGAAAGCCGTGGCTTGGTACGAAAACTTCACGATACGAACGCCTTTCGCCGAGCCTGAACACGAGACCCTGCCCGTTTCTGACCAGGCACTGCCTTCTCGCAAAAACGTGTTTCGCTGGCTGGCTGCGGCTTCTATAGTGATGGTTTTGATGGGCGGGGGTTTGTGGATTTTGGAAGATACTATTTTCTATCGGATTTATACTACCCGGTACGGCGAAACCCGCAGTTTGATTCTGCCCGACAACAGCCAGGTTACACTCAATGCACATTCGATGCTGAAAGTGCCGCGCGGCTGGTTTGGTGAACCAACCCGCGAGGCGTGGGTGGAAGGCGAGGCGTTTTTCAGTATCAGCCACACGACGGACAGCCAACGCTTCCTCGTCCATACCGACAATCTGACGGTGGAAGTATTGGGAACCAAGTTCAACGTAATTGACCGGCGTGGTAAGACGCAAGTGGTTTTGCAGGAGGGCAAAATACGTGTCACCGATCACCAGAAACCCTCAGAGCAGCCGTTGCTACTGCTGCCGGGTGAGCAGGTGGTGAAATCGGCAAAATCTGTGGAAATACAGAAAAAAACAGTAAAACCAGAAAGTTACCCGGCATGGCGAGAGAACAAACTGGTTTTCGATCACACACCCTTGCCGGAGGTGCTACAGACGGTGGAGGACTACTATGGCATTCGAATCGTGCTTGCCGACAGCACACTGTCGCAAAACCGATACACCGGTATTTTACCCAACGACGATTTGAATATCATCCTGAAGTCTTTGTCCAATATCTACGGACTACAGATTCTACGAGAAAAAAACCAAATCGTACTGGAGCCAGAATAGGGGTGGGATTGGCTGTTAGCCGAAACAGTTGTTTTGGCAAAGTCAAAACCCCTGCACAAACAGCCAACAACTTGTTGACGTGGCCTGTGTACCGTAAACTGAAGTGAAACTGCGTTTTGGCCGATTTTTGCCCAAAACGCTTTTTGTAAATCCCAAGCAACCCTTCTGGCCAACTGTCAGAAGCAGTCTCTTTTCCTCATTTCTCCATTTCCATCCATCAAATCTTTATGAAACACAAACACTACACAAGGATTTTTCTCGGCCTGTTTGTGATGTTGTTTTTCTTGCAAGAAATTGCATTCTCTCAAGAAGTGGCAACAGCCAAAATGCAGCGGGGAGACAGCAACGTCCGGGCAAGGGCATTGAAAGCGGTTCTGGGCGAACTGCAAAACCGTTTCAAGGTCTATTTCAACTTCGACGAAAGTGATCTGGAGGGCAAGATTGTAGGCTCGGAGGTGAAAATCACCAACAACCTTGAGGAAACGCTACAAAACATATTGCAACCGCTGAACATGCGGTTTGAGAAGATGGGTGACAACTATTACACCATTTTCAACCAAAACACCCGTAAGAAGGTAAAAAAGGAGCAGCCTCGCACGGCCAACCCCTCAATAGGCAACGTCGAGGTGCCTTCCGCCACCGAAGCCGCAAGCCGGGCATTCCAAGTTTCGGGTCGGGTTACCGACGAAAACAAGACTGCCCTGCCGGGCGTGAGTGTGTCCTTGAAAGGAACCACGATTGGTACGGCCACTGACCAAAACGGAGTCTATTCGCTGTCAATCCCGGACGAGAACAGCAACGGAGTGCTGGTGTTTTCATTCATCGGCTACATATCTGAGGAGGTGGCTGTCAACGGGCGTTCAACCATTGACGTAGCCTTGTTGCCAGACATCAAGTCGCTGTCCGAAGTGGTGGTCGTGGGGTACGGCACCCAACAGCGGCGCAACGTGACCAGTGCCATCGGGTCGGTATCATCGAATGAAATCAAGCAGGTGGCGGTGACCGGCCTCGACCAAGCCCTGCAAGGCCGAGTAGCCGGTGTCCAGGTGACCCAGAACACCGGCGAGCCAGGCGGCAACGTTTCCATTCGCATCCGGGGTGTAGGCTCTATCAACAACAGCAACGAGCCGTTGTTCATCATTGACGGCGTTCCCAGCGGCTCGGCGCAACTCAACTCCATCAATCCCAACGACATCGAGCAAATTGATGTGTTGAAAGACGCTGCCTCGGCGGCTATCTACGGCAGCCGGGCCACCAACGGCGTAGTGATTGTGACCACCCGCCGCGCCAAAGCTGGCAAAGTCAGCGTTAACTTGGACGGGTACGTGGGCGTGCAGAACGCGATGCGCAAGTTGCCTCTGGCCAACGGAACCCAGTTTGCGCAGTTGGCCAACCAGAACATCGCCAACGGCATCGCCGAGCAAGCAGCCGCTGGCGTACCGGCTAACCAGCGGCTGCTGCCTAACCCCGCTTGGTCAAACCCGAACACCGTGCTCAACACCGACTGGCAGAGCCTGGTGTTGCAGCCCGCCCCAATGCAGAACTACAATGTGAGCGTGTCAGGCGGCACCGAGAAGTCGCGCACTTTGTTCTCGTTCGGATACTTCAAGCAAGACGGCATCACCAAGCCATCGAGTTATGAACGGTACACGGCCCGGCTCAACTCCGACTTTGAAATCAGCCGACGGTTGAAGGCGGGGCTTACTTTGAACGGCTCTTTTGACCGCAAGAACTCGGTACTGTCTGTTGACGGAGCCAACACCGGCAACTTCGGGGCACTCACCAGTGCCGCCCGCATGCACCCCACCGCGCCAGCCTTCACCGACCGAGAGGGTCGCTTCGGCATCAACCCTGACGGTTCGTTCAACTCAGACAGCGTGTTCTACGGTTACGAGGGATACGCCTTCCCCACGGGCCGCAACGCCGGGCTGGCCTCGGCCACTTCCTACCTGCCGATAGGCATCAGCAACACGCCCTACCTCTATGAACGCACACTTACCAGCGTGGGCCGCACGCAGCAACTGCTGGCAGCTGGTTTCCTTGAATTTGAAATCATCAAGGGCCTGAAGGCACGCACTTCCATCAATTTCACCTTCAACAATAATTTTGGATTCACGCGCCAACGCCAGTCGCCTGATGCAATCCAAAACCGGGGCAACAACCCCACTTTCTCATCCTATGGCGAGAACATGGGTCAGTCCACGCAGTGGAACTGGATCAACACCCTGTCGTACGACAAATCCATTGGCAAGCACAACTTCTCGGTGCTGGTAGGGTCGGATGCCTTGAAAAGCAACGGACGGAGCAATAACATCAATACGTACAACCTGCGCGAGGAACAGTGGTACGTCAACGCCTCGCAGTTCAACACGCGGGAAGTGTACGGCAGCATGGGCGACTTCACCTTGGTGTCGTATGTGGCCCGCGCCACGTATGACTTCGCCGGCAAGTACCTGTTCAGTGCCACGGTGCGCCGCGACGGTTCCTCGAACTTCGGACCGAACTACAAGTACGGCAACTTTCCGTCGGTTTCGGCGGGCTGGCGTATCTCCGAAGAGAACTTCATGCAAGCGATTCCCTTCATAACCGACTTGAAACTGCGAGCAAGCTACGGCACGGTAGGCAACCAGAACATACCGCCGTTCAGATACCTTGGCACCTACGGCAACGACGGCGGCAACCGGTCTTATACGCTTGGGGCCTCACAATCACCGGTGTCGGCTTTTTTTCCCAACAACGTGGCCAACCCGGACATCCGCTGGGAAAAATCTGTCCAGACGAACATTGGCATAGACGCTGCCTTCCTGGAAAACACCATCACAATCACAGCTGATTACTACACCAAGAAAATCACGGACATGCTGGGCGACTTCCCGGTACCGGGCTACACGGGCGTGGTGGGAGCCAGCATCACCAAAAACGGCTTCTCGATGGAGAACAGCGGCTTTGAACTGGCTTTGGGATATAACAAGAAAGTGGGGCCGGTGGGACTTTCGTTCTCGGGTAACTTCGCCACGTTGGAGAACAGAGTCACCAAGCTGACCCAAAATGAAACCGGCTTCATTGCCCAGAACATTTCGGCCGGCAGTGCCGACGGCTCGGCCATCACCCGCACGGCAGTAGGCGACCGCATCGGTTCTTTTTACGGCTACGTGACCAACGGTATTTTGCAGAACCAAGCCCAAGTGGATGCCAGCGGACTTGACAAGCGAATCACCAAGCCCGGCGACCGTGCCTACAAAGACCTCAACGGCGACAACAAGATAGATGCCAACGACCGGATGGTGATCGGCAACGGCTTGCCCCGTTACACCTACGGCTTCAATGTTCGCGCCGAGTACGCCAACTTCGACCTCTCGGTGTTTTTCCACGGCCAAGCTGGTGTGCAAATCGCCAACCAGTCGCGGTACTGGCTCTACCACATGCGCTTCGACCACATCCAGCCCGGCCTGACCAACGTGAGCACCGATTTGTTCAACAGTTGGAACGGGGAAGGCAGCACCAACGAACTGCCCCGCAACTCGTACTTGGCCTCGCCCAACAACCGGCTGTTCTCAACTTTCAACATTGAGAACGGGGCGTTCATGCGGTTGCGCAACGTGCAGTTGGGCTACACGCTGCCCGCAGGCTTGGCCAAGCGGATAGGCATGA
>JALOMD010000181.1 GCA_025455595.1 Cytophagales bacterium
TGGACGAGCCGCTGTCGGGACTGGATGCCAACGCGGTGATTCTGGTCAAGGAAATCCTTTCCCGCCTCGCCGCCGACGGCAAGACGCTGTTTTACAGTTCGCACATCATGGACGTGGTGGAGAAGTTCGCCCACCGCATCATGATTCTGCACCAAGGCCGCATCGTGGCCGACGGCACTTTTGCCGAACTCCAAGCCCGCGAGAAAAACGAGTCGCTGGAGCAAATTTTCACCGAACTCACCGGCAACCACGCCCATCAGTCGCAAGCCGGGCAGTTCATTGACGCGCTGAAAAACGTTTAACGTTTATCGTTTTGGGTAAAAATTGCTTGAAACAGCAAACTTCAAATGCTAAACCGAAAACGTTAAACGATAAACGTTAAACGAACGCAATGCAACGAATCGTCCTTTTTGTCTTAGACCGTTTTCGGGTCGTGTTCGGGTGGCTGGGCATTGACTACCGCCAGCTTCGGGCCATTGTGGAAATAAAGCTCCTGATGGACACCCGTCGCCAGCCGACTGCGTTTGGCCAGCAGGCATCGGGCAAGGAGAGCAAAAGTTCGGCGGCCTACTGGGTGGGCATCATCATGTACGCTTTGTTCGGGGCGGCGGTCGGGGCATTGATGTTCATCGTGCCTTCGGTGTATGTGGCACTGGCGGTGGTGTTCAGTTACATCATGCTCATGACCGTGATGACGCTGATTAGCGACTTCGCCTCGGTGCTGATGGACACCACCGACCACGCCGTGCTGGCTCCGCGCCCCATCGACAACCGCACGGTTTGGATGGCCCGTATTGTTCACGTGGTGGCTTACGTGTTTTCCTTCACGCTGGCGTTGTCGCTGTTCCCGATTATTTTCGTAGGCATCCGCTACGGCATACTGGCCTTGCTGCTCTTTGTGACGCTGGTGTTTTTATCGGCGTTGCTGGCCGTGTTTTTCACCAACTTGCTTTACGTGCTGCTCATCCGGTTCAGCAGCGAAGCCCGTGTGCGGCAGGTGGTTACGTATGCGCAAGTGCTCATGTCCATTGTTTTCATCGGTGGGGCGCAGACATTGCCGCGCCTGATTGACATCGAAGCCATCCAGAAGGCTACGGCAACCATTGCTTGGTGGCACTACTTGCTGCCGCCGTTTTGGATGGGCGGCCTCATGGACGCATTTGTGAACCGACATTTCGAGATGCCCTACCAAGTGTTTGCGGCTTTGGGCTTGCTGTTTCCGGCAGCGGCCCTGTGGGTGATGAACAGTGCCGTGAGCCGCGACATCACCCGCAAACTGCTGGCAGCCAGCACCGCCGAGAGCGGCGAAACCGCCTCAAGCGAGCGGACGGAAACGCAAAAAACGCTCTCCGAACGGCTCTCGGCTTGGCTCACGGGGCATCCGGCCGAGAAAATGGGCTTCGAGTTGACGTGGAAAATCACGGGCCGCGACCAGAAATTCAAGGTGCGCACGTATCCGTCGCTGGGGATTTTGCTGCCCGTCTATTTCTCGTTCTTCCGGACGGGCATCGTCGAAACGTCAACGTGGCAACACATCTTGGTGTTGTACTTCCTCTCGCTGCTTGTTACTGCGCTGCTCACCAACAGCCAGTTTTCAGACGACCACCGGGCGGCTTGGCTGTACACCGCGCCGCCGCTGCAACAGCCGGGCAAGGTGTTGCTCGGTTCGTTAAAGGCTTTGGTTATCAAGCTGTTCGTTCCGCTTTACTTGGTCATATCGGTGTTTGTGGTGTGGCTGTGGGGCTGGCACACCGTTGGCGACATCGCATTGGCGTTTTGCAACAATTTGCTGTTCCTGACGATTTTCGCCCTGACCGGGCCGAAGCGTTTTCCGTTTTCGGCCCCGCCCGTCGAGGCGCAGCAGTCGTCCAACTTTGCCGTGGCCATGCTTATGATGATTCTCAGCGGCGTTGTCGGCCTCGCGCATTTCGGCTTGTCGCGATTTCCGGTGGCGGTTTGGACGGCCATTCCGTTGATGGGGGCACTGGTTTTTTACCTGTTGCGCAAGTACGGCGAAACGTCGTGGCAACGGATTCGGGAGACAGCCAGTTAATTCAGAATTATGAATAGAGTTACTATACGCTGACAATCAGATACTTACAAAAAAACGCGCAGCCGCTCGCCTCTGGCGAGCGGCAACTATCACCCGGCCTCTGGCCGGAAGCAGATGCCTGAAAACAGATTGTGTTTTTTGTAAGACATTGATAATCAATAAATTAATCGAATTGCCTGCTACTTGTTTTTGTCTGTATCCGGCCAGAGGCCGGGTGATAGTTGCCAGATTTATAGAATTGACAGAAAAAACAGGATTTTCATGTTCATCATAAAAATCACTGTAAAATCACAGTTCTGACAAAGAAACGCTTGTGACGAATATCTTTTGTAGCGGAGATGAAAAAACGAACCCTCGTTGTCGGGGCCACCGACAACCCTACCCGATACGCTTACTTGGCAGCCAACAGTTTGGTGTCGAAAGGTCATCCCATCGAATTGTTGGGAACCAAAATCGGTACGGTGGCCGGGCAAGAAATCCGGCAGGGTGAGCCGCACCTGGCCGAAATCGACACCGTGACACTGTACGTAGGCCCGCGCAATCAACCGCCGCTCTACGACTACCTGCTCAGCCTGCTCCCCAAGCGCATCATCTTCAATCCCGGCACTGAAAACCCGGAATTTGAGCAAATGGCCCGCAGCCAAGGCATTGAAACCGTGCAAGGCTGCACGCTGGTGATGCTGTCAACGGGACAATTGAATGAATAAAATGCGGAGTGCGGATTTCGGAAGGCGGAATGAAAGAGGCATCCCGACCTATCGGGCCGCCGTTTTGGCTGAACCTTGATTTTCAAATGATTCACGGATTGCCATGATTGGAGAAATCCTGTCAAAAAACGCAAGCCGTTTTAGGCAAAAACCACTCAAAACGCCCCAGTTGTTCTGACCTCTGACCTCTGCGTTCTGACCTCACTTGTTTCCCACCGCCGACACGGGCAGCAGCACGCGGTTCACCACGTGAACCACGCCGTTGGCGGCCATCACGTTTGGCTGTAGTAACTCGGCCCCGCGATTCGCCGTTGAGGGTGAGCAACTTTTGTCCGTCGCGGAGTTCGGCGGCCAGCACCTTGCCTTGCACAATGTGGTATTTGAGCATGGTGGACAGTTGTTCCCTGCCCGTCGGTTCGAGCAAGTCGGGCATGGCGGCTACTTTTTGGAAAGCGTCGTCCGTCGGGGCGAATACCGTGAACGGCCCCGCTTGGCTCAGGGCGTTGGTCATTTCGGCGGCTTTGATGGCCTTGGTCAGCGAGGCGAATTGCCCCGACAGTGCCACCGTTTCCACAATGTCGCGCGGCGGCTGCGCGTACAAAGAGGATTTCGCCCGGCCTGCGGTTGGCCTTTGGGCCACTGCACCGCTGAACGAGTTGAACAACAAAGTCACACAAAGCAATGCGAAAGTGATGCGTTGTTTCATGGCGGCTGCGAGTTGGATGTGCAGTTGGTACGTTACTTGGCGTATAAAAGTTGCAAAATGCGTGCCCGGCAAACCCTGCAAGTTAGCGGTGTATAATCTCTACGAACCGACAAGCCCTCTGGCATTCGGTGTACGAAAACCGATTTTCGACAAAACCCAAAACAATCTACTCAAGCGGCTGTTTTATTGATATAGTTTAATATTTTCCTTGATTTAGTCAAAAAAAGATGCGATTGGCACAAAAAATGCGGCGCGTCAGGTGCGGCCAGCCGCCAACGAAGGCCGTTGTCAAATCACCTTTAAACCGAAACATCCATGAAAATCTCCGTGCATATAATCGCCCTTTTAATATGTGGTTTTGCCCACGCCCAAGTTACCATTTCCCAGCCTTTGTTTGATCCGAAAGAACGCATCCCTACCGACACCGGCGTGGCCCGTCGCGGCTTCGAGCTTTACTTTGTCCAGCAATTCGGCTTCTCCAATGCCGCTGGCATCAACTCCCGGCTGCGCGAGACAAATTACCCCGAACTGGGCGGCATGCAAGTGTTCTGGGGCGGCGGCCTGCAGTACCGTTTCAACCGCTTGCTACTGGGTGGCGAGTTGTCGCACACGGTCAATCCCTACGGCCCGCGTACCAACGACGTGGCCGTTACGCGGCGTGGCGCGTACATTCTCCAGTTGAACGTCGCCTACAGCGTTTATCAAAAAGGGGCGTTTCGGATTTACCCGTTTGCGGGCGTGAGCGGCATGGAAACCACACTTACCCTGACCCGCACCACGCCGGACGCGGATTTCAACGGGCTGCTCCAGCAACCGGGCAACGCCGTGTCGCTAACGCATTTCCAAGCGGCGGTAAACTTCGGCGTGGGGTTGGATGTCACATCAGACGAAGTGGGGCAAAGTCCGTTGGTGAACTTCAGGCTGGGCTACCGCGCCAGCGGGCCAAGCGACTGGTTTTCAGACTACACGGTGATACGCAACGCCCCGCTTGACCGGCTGGGCATGGTTTACGTGCAATTCGGCTTGGGCTACAACTGGAACCGCCTGAGCAAGCAGCAGCGATTGTTGGGCAGGTGATTTTGTCAAAATCAGAATTCGCGGCAAGAGTAGGACTTGAAAAGGCGTTTTAGGCAAAAATTGCCCAAAACGCCTTGCCTCCATTCTGTTTTCCAAAATCCGCACTCCGCATTCGGTTCACCTCATCACGTGTATCCAGCCCTTGCACGAGAGGCCGTCGGGGGAAGTGAGGCGGTAGTAATACACGCCGTTGTCCACTCCGGCGGCCGTCCAGTCGTTCTGGTAGGTGTCGTTCAGGTAAACGGCGCGGCCCCACTGGTTGTAGATTTCCACCTTCCAGCCTTGCTTGTACGTCTCGAAACGCGTGTTGGGCGGGTTGGGCGTGATTACGTTCACAGGCGGCTTGGGGTCGTCCACGCGGATGCTTTTGCTGACGCGTTCTTGGCAGGCCCCACGGAAGGCCCGCAACACAATCTCGTACTGCCCGGCCTTGTCGAGCGAAAGCGTGTCGCTGACGCGACGGGTCACGCCTGAGCCGTCCACCACTTCCCACTCGGTGCGGCCCGGCTCGCCAACGGCCGACAGTTTGAGGCGCACCGGCTTGCCGCACTCCGACGTGAGTGCAATGTCGAAATCAGGCTCAAACTCATTGATGCGAACGGTGGTGCTGAGGGCTTTCACGCAGCCGTCGGCAGTGGTGATGCGTACCGTGTAGCTGGTGGTTTGCGTGGGCGAAACCGTGGGCGTGGGCGAGGTGGGATTGTCCATGCCCCGCGCCGGCGACCACTCGTACCGCACGCCGCCCTCGGCTTTCAATTGCACCTGCTGGCCCGTACACAGCGTAGTGTCTTTGTTGATTTTAAAAACCAAGTCCCTGACGGTGATCTTGCGGCTCACCGAGTCCACTTTCTTGCACGTGAGCGGGTCGTAGGCCTTCAGGGTGACCGTGTACTCACCGGGCTGGCTCAACGTCAGCACGGCTTGCCCGGCCGACGAAGACCGCACCTGCCCGTTCACGATCCACTCGAACCGTTTGCCGCCTTGGCTGCGGTTGGTCACCCGCACTTGGGCAGGCACGCCGCACGAGTCAGGCACCAAGTCAAATTCGGCATCCAATGCATCCAAGTTGATTTTGAAAGCCGCATTGTTGCAGCCAGGACTGGGGTCGCCGTCTTCCGGCTCCTTGATGCCGTTGTTTAGGTTTGATACCACGCCTGCTGTGGTAGGAAACGAACTGTTGTCGGCGCAGGCGCAGGCCACGTGGTAGATGGTGCCGTCGGGGCTGAACCGCGACGTGCCACCATCCACGTGGTTGTCGCCACGCGTAGTACCGAAAAACGCCCCGTACAGCAACTGGCTGGCTCCTTGGTCAAGGATGGCTAAGTAATAATCGTCGCCGTTGGTAGTGCTTCGGATAAGCCTTGTCGAATCCACTGCATTGGCGGTGGGCAGCCCGGTGGTGCTGCTGCCCTCTATGCCTCGCCTATTGTTGATGTCGCCGCCCCAGCCTGAAAAGTAAAGGAATCCACAATTGCTGCGCATGAAGGCCGTGGGCGAGATGTCAGGCTGCTGACGGCCCGAACCAACCGTAGTGGAAAAAAGCGTTCGGCTCAGGTTGGCATCCATTGCGTGGATGAACTGCCCGCTGCGCGGATTGTTATAGACACCCTGCGAAATCGGGTACTGCCCGAACGTCAGGCCTAACACATACACGTTTTCGTCCGGGTCAAGGTCAATTAGGTAGGCTTGGTCGGCCCGGTCGGTGCCAAGGTAAGACAGCCGCGAAAGGCGTTGGTTCTGGAAACGTGCTACAAACCCATCTTCGCTGCCATTAGACGCGGGCCGAACCACCCCGGCGGTGGTGGGCAGGTTGCGGCTGGTGGTGCCGCCCGTCACATAAACGTTGCCGGACGGAGCCACCCGGATACCACGAGCCGCATCAAAACCGCTTCCGCCCAAGTAGCTACTCCAAGTCAGGGCGGTGAGGGTAGGGTTCAACTGGCAAACCACCGCGTCTTCCAAGCCGTTCAGTGCGTTCTGCGATGCGTTGCCCGCAATCGGGAAATTGCGCGAAAGCGTCGTGGAAGCAAAGTAAATGTTGCCTTGCTGATCTATATAAACCTCGCCCCGAAATTCGTCTCCGTAGTTAAAAACAGCCTGGTTGGTTTGGTTACTGATGCCATCGTTGAGCGAACCGCCCACGTAGGTGCTGCCCACCAAAGCGGAGCCGGCCGCGTTGAGTTTGGCCACGAACAAATCACTGCCGTTTACGAAATCCACGCCTACCGGCCCAGTCCTCGTGCCGCCGTTGTAGGTGCGGTCAAAGGCTCCGACAGTGGTCGGGAAATTCAGCGAGCTGGTGGTGCCCATCACAATCAACTCGCCTGCGTCATTCACGATCAGGCTGTGCGGGGCTTCGGCTTGGCTGCCGCCGAGGTAAGTGGCATAGACCAAGGTCTTGCCGTTCGGCGCGTACTTGAGGATGGCCACGTCAGTTGCGCCGCTGAACCTGGTTTGGAACGCCCCGACCGTGGCCGGAAACCGGTTGCCGAACTCAATGCCGCCTGAGTACAGGTGGCCGTCTTTGTCGTAAGTGGCGGTGAAGCCCCAGTTGTCGGTGAACGAGCCGGAGTAGGTGGAAAACACCAGCACCGGATCAATGACCAGCGGCAAGCGGCGGTCGAAGCCTTTGGGCAAGGAGAACGTAACCGTGTTGTCGCGCAACACAAAGGCCGACGGCACCTCGCGCCGCACGCCTGCCTTGTCGGTTTGGTACGAGTACGGCGGGGCCTCGGTTGTCTTGTTGACGGTCGTCTCGGTGAACAGGAAGCCGTTTTCCGCCGACATCCGGCTCATGCCGCTGTACTGCATTTTGATTTGGTTCGGATCAGCTTGGGCGGCCACGAGGAATTCGTACTTGAACGTGCCGTTTTGGGCAAAAAGCCGCAAATCCACGCCGGGGTATAGGTTCTTGTAGCGAACTTCTGAGAAAGCAGGCACATCCGATGCCCAATGCGCCGGGTCGTCGTCAAGGAAGAAATTGCGCCGCTCTATTTTTTCGCCGTCGGCTTGCAGCGTCACGCCAGGCTGGGCACCGACGAATGTGATTTCAAAGCCGTGGGCACGGATTACGTCGGTGGGCTTGTCGTTTTTCGGGGCCAGGCTTTGGCGGGCGGCCGGTTCGTCTTTTGCCGCTCCGTGGTGAAAGCGGGCAATGTCGCCGGTGTGGTAAAACACGTACCGGAGGCTGTTTTTCTGTAGGAATACGAAGCCACCCGGCACAGCGGCGCGGTACAGCACCTCGGCATCCCACTGGCCGTCGTTGCGCACGAAACGCGGCGAAGGGGCGTTTTCGGCGAAGGCGGCCAGCGACAAGAAAAGAAGCAACAGTGTAAACAGTTTCATCATTGTGGTTTGCTTTGCGAAGAAAGGGGCCGTGTTTTAGGCAATCCCGACAGGTCGGGACGCTTGGCGACACAGCCGCCCGTACCATCTGTTTTGGGTAAATTTTGCCCAAAACGCCCGTCGGGTGGTGCGTGTGTACACCTGCATTTTCCCGGCCAAAGTCGGGGCACAGCAGCCAAGTTACGAAATATAGCAGTCAGTCCCGAACCGATTTGCATTGGCATTGACCAAGTGTCTGTCTGCCAACAGATTGCAAATAAGTATCCGGTCTTGAGTCGTTGGTCTTGAGTCTTGAGTAAAAAAACAGGCTCCAAAGCATCGAAAACCAGTGTATTAGAAACGGGTTTCCTTCTCAAAACAGGTTAAACTAAATATGCGCGGGTACTTAAGTGCAAAAATGCACGTTTGCTTGGCAGTATTCTTACGGTGAGGAGTTTGTCGTGTCGGCAAGGTTTGCCACTCAAAAAACGAACCAAAGCCGGGCAAAATTTTGCCTGACGCGCAGTTTTTGAAGAACGGCTCCGACAACATTGCGATAAGCTACGTTGTCGAGGCGTTTTGGGCAAAAAATGTCTCAGAGATTGTTTAAAATTCGGTTTGTCCGGTGCGTTGCGTTTTGGGCGAAAGAATCTTAAAACGCCCATCTGTTATCTTTTGCGAGCCTGTGCTTCCGGTCTGACGCACAGCGTACAGACCTGCACACCGGGGCGTTTTGGGCAAAAATTGCCCAAAACGCAACCCTCAAACCGAATTTTAAAGAACCTCTAAAACGCAGGACGGCACGGGTATTGCTTTCGGGGCAGCCGAATATTTGTCCGAATGCGGGTTATTTCGGACTTTGTGCCGAATATAGAAGACGACATAACTTATTGGAATTAGATTTGACGGCTTTTGGGAAATCGCTTAAAATCCGGATAGCCTTTGTGCAAAAGATATTCTGGCAAGTTATGTCGCACTCTATACAAAACAATATACCCATGATTGCTCAAACCCCACATCCGCCTTACTACGCCGTTATTTTCACTTCACTCCGCACCGAAACAGATGACGGCTACGGCGACACCGCCCAACGCATGGTTGAACTGGCGCACCAGCAACCGGGTTTTCTGGGCGTGGAATCTGCCCGTAATGACGTGGGCATTACGGTTTCGTATTGGGAAAGTCTGGAGGCGATTCGTCACTGGAAACGACACGCCGAACATCAGTTGGCACAGCAGAAAGGTCGAAAACAGTGGTACTCACACTACAAGACACGCATTTGCTTAGTGGAGCGGGATTATGGGTTTGATGG
>JALOMD010000182.1 GCA_025455595.1 Cytophagales bacterium
GCGGTTCTCCAAACCGTCAAGCCATGAGCACGATATACCAGAGCCTGCGCACCGACCGACAGTACAAGGCGGCCACGGCCCTGAGCAAACAGCAGTTCGAGCAACTGTTCGTCGCATTCGACAAATTGTACGTTCCCAAGCCGGCCGAGGTTCACAAAAAAGAACCCGTGCCGACCGACAAGCGGGAGGCGTTGTTCTTCGTCCTGCACTACCACAAGGCCTACCCCAGCCTGGAGAATCTGGCCCTATACTTCGGATTCGCCCAATCGACGGCCGTCTGATATGGTCTAAAAAGGCAGCACACAAATCTTGCTTAAAATTGCAAGAACATGGAAGCCAAGAAAGACAAACGCACACTGCGTAAATACGACGCGGAATTCAAGGCGCACGTACTCAATATGGTCGCCAACGGGTAGTCCATCGCGCAAGTGTCCCGTTCGCTGGGCATCGGAGAGAACCTGATCTACGCCTGGCGCATAGTATATCGTTTTCCAAACAAAAAAAGCCCCCAAATTCTATGATTTGGGGGCTTTTGAAAACAATTGATTGCCAAGAGGTGGAATGTAAGGGACTCGAACCCCTGACCCCCGCCCTGTCAAGGCGATGCTCTGAACCAACTGAGCTAACATTCCGATGACAGGCAAAAGTAGGGAGTTCCATTCAAAAAAGCAATGCAAGCTGTCAGGCCATTACGGGCTGGCGGCTGTAGAGCAGTTCGTAGTATTCCTTCGCCATGCGTTTGGAGTCGAAGGCAGTGGCCACGTCGGTCATGCTTTGTTTCACCATGCGCAGCCACTGGTCGGGGGCATCGTAGTACATCGGTATCACCGTCTTTTCCAGCAAGTCGTAGAGGTTTTGCACGTCTATTTCGTCTTGCTCGTGTTCGGGCAGGTCGGGGTCGTTGGGAGGCAACAAGAAGCAGTTTACACCCGGCTTGGCAAACTCCGGCACCCAGCCGTCAGGCATGGAGCAGTTGAGGGCGGCGTTCATGGCGGCCGTCATGCCGCTGGTGCCCGATGCTTCGCGGGTAATGCGCGGCGTGTTCAGCCACACGTCGGCACCGCGTTTCAGCACCTTGGACAGCCGCAACTCGTGCCCCACCAGCACGGCGCAGTTGGCGTGCTTCTTGGCTATGTACGCCATGCGGTTGAATATCGAGATGCCCGAGTAGTCGCTGGGATAAGGCTTGCCCGCCCAGATGATTTGCACGGGCCGCTCACGGTTGGCAAGCAGTCGCAAGAACCGCTCCGTGTCGTGCAGCAAGAGTTCGGCGCGTTTGTATCCGGCAAAGCGGCGTGCCCACACAATCGTCAGGATGTCAGGGTCGTATGTCTCGCCTGTTTGGTCGGCCACTTCCTCAAACAAAGCCGCCTTCTGTTGCTTTTTGCGAAGTACCAAAGCCGTGTCATCGTTCCGCTCCAAGGCATCGTAGAGTTTCTCGTCGGCCCAGTACAGATGGTCTTGCGCATTGGTAATCGACACAATCGGGCTGAGGTTATCGTAGTTTTGCCACATCCGGTGCATCACTTCGGTGTGCATTTTCGACACCCCGTTCGAAGTTCCCGCCAGCCGCAAGGCCACCAGCGTGTGATCCAGCACATCGCTGTAAGTGTGGGAAATCTGGCGCACTTCGGGCAGCGGAATGTTGCCAAAAAATCCCATTCGGTTCAGCAAGTGAATGTCGGTCTTCTGGTTGCCCGCTTCTTCGGGCGTGTGGTTGGTGAACACAAGATGCTTGCGCACTTCGTCGGTGGACTTGAAACGTTCGTAGAGGTAATAGGCCAGCGGCAACGCGTGCGACTCGTTCAGGTGATAGACCTCCGGCTGGTAGCCGAGCAGTTCGAGCAGCCGCCCGCCGCCGATGCCCAGCAGCACGCTGGCCGCAATGCGGGCCTCAAGGTTGGGGTCGTAGAGGCGGTGGGTGGTGCTTTGGGCGAGGTAGTCGTTTTCAGGCAGGTCGGTGGAAAGCAGAAACAGCGGCACTGTGCCGAAAACCTCCGGCGGCAAGTAAAACGCCGTGACATGTACCGGACTGCGGTTGATTTGGATGGTAAACCGGATGTCGGTCGGCTGCAGGAAGCCGTAAAGTTTCTCTTGAAACAACACATCCATGCCTTGGTCGCTTTTGCGGATCTGGTCGTAGTAGCCGTATTTCCACAAAATGCCGATGCCCACTAAATTTTGACGCAACTGGTAAGCACTGCGCAAATGTGAGCCGGCCAAAAAACCCAAGCCTCCTGAGTAGATTTTAAGCGGCTGGTGTATGGCGAACTCCATGCTGAAGTACGCAACGGGCGTGGCATAGGCCGGGGCGGGGCGGTAGCTGCGGAGAAACTCTTTGAAGTTTTGCATGGGCATCAGTCGTTGGTGGTAAGTGGTAAGTCGTCAGTGATACTGAAAAGTCATGAGCCTTGCGTATTTATACCAATTCCGAATATCGAATGCGTAACACCGAATGATGAATTAATTGAAAATCAGCGACTTCAAATCCTGAAAATACGCAATCACTCTTTAAATTTGGTATCAATCTTGGGTAAGTAACTGACTGTCAGCGGCTTACTTACAATAAAATGCTCAATGTTCATTTTGTTTTAGTATGAACAGGAAGGCATCAGGTTTTCAAGCAAAGGGCGTTTTGGGCAAAAATTGCCCAAAACGTAACTCTCATAAACCTCAAGAATGCAACTGGCCACTCACGACTCAGTTCTGGCGCATGGCGGCCAGTTGGCGGAAAAGGTTCTTCTCTACTTCGGTCAGGTTCTGGGGCATTCGCACTTGCACTTTCACGTACAAATCGCCGAAAACGTCGGGCTGGCCATGCACGGGCATTCCCATTCCTTTGAGTCTCAACACCTTGCCGTGTTCTGTTCCGGCGGGAATGTCGGTTTTGATGTTCCCTTTCAACGTAGCCACCGTAGCCTTGCCGCCCAGTACGGCGGTGTAAAGGTCAACGGCGATGTCGGTGTACAAGTCGTCGCCTTGCCGGTCGAAATACGAGTCGTCGGCCACGCGGATGGTGATGTACAAGTCGCCGTTGGCGGCTCCGTTGGTGCCGGGTGCGCCTTTTTCCTTCAGCTTGATCACCTGTCCGTCGGCAACGCCGGGCTTCAGTTTCAGGCGTAGCTTCTGGTTGTTCACGTCAATGAGCCGCTCGGTACCGGCGTAGGCTTCCTGCAAGGTGACAGTCAGTTCCGACCGGTAGTCGTGGCCCTTTCGTCGGGCGTTTGGGGCGGTTTTCGGTTCGCCGGGCCGTCGCCCGAACAGCATCTCGAAAAACTCCGAGAACGTAGGTTCGTCGCCGCTGTAGTTGCGGAATCCGCCCCCGCTGCCCATGCCGCCGAAGTCGAATCCGCCAAACCCACCGAAACCGCCTGTTCCCTGCCCTGCCGTACCACTGGCTTGTGCGTGTTGCCAGTTTTCGCCGAAGGCATCGTATTTTTTCCGTTTCTCCGGGTCGCCGAGCACCTCGTAGGCTTCGCTTACCTCCTTGAACTTCTCCTCGGCCTGCTTGTCGTCTTTGTTCTTGTCGGGGTGATACTTGACGGCCAGTTTGCGGTACGCTTTCTTGATCTCGTCGGCGGTGGCTGTCTTGCTCACGCCCAAGGTCTTGTAATAATCCTTGTAATCCATAGTTGCAGTGTTTTTCCGATGGCTTTGTGATTTGTCTTATCGGAAAAATACAAATTCTAACCGAAAGGTTCCCGAAAACCAAGTAGCAAGTCGTCAGTGGCCAGTGTCAGTTCTAACCGAAGGCAAAACACGCCACAGTACGAATGAACGATCAACGTTAAACGATAAAACGTTTATAGCGAGATTCACACTGCAAGCATACGAATTCCAAGCCTTATCAGACATTGAGAAACATCATGTTGGCGAGTGATGCTGCTCTTGGCAAAAAGACGAACGGCTCGCGATTATTGTGCGCCTGAATGCGAATGCACAGACGTTTCCGTGATTCGCGGTTCACGATTCAACCAACGTCCGGTTGGCGTTTTGGGCAATTTTTGCCCAAAACGCTTTTATCACGCAGGTCTGCACGCTGTGCGTCTGACCGGAATCAAAGGCTCGCCAAAGACAACAGACGGGCGTTTTAGCGTGGCATCCCGATGAATCGGGACTACAAGCGAAAGTCCTACGAGCTTGGACCACTCTTTTTTCTTTGCTCTTTCTTCTTTTGTCCAGTAGTATGTCCATACTGATGACCGACCACTGACTACTTACCACTTACAACTTATTCGTTATGAAAACCCTTCTTGTTCCTTCCGATTTCGGCACGGCGGCGGCCAATGCGTTGTCTTATGCCGGAGCCTTGGCTACCCAAACGGGCGGACGCGTAGTGGTGATGCACGCCTACCAAGTGCCCGTATTGGCTCCGTTGCCCAGCGGCGGTGCTTTTGCCCAAGCCTTGCCCGCCAAAGAAATAGAAGCCGGGTTTCGCAGCAGATTGTCTGATGTCATTGAACACGCACGCCGCAACCACCCGCAGGTGACCTACGAACCGCTATTGTTGCAAGGCCTGCTGGATGATGTGCTGGCCGAAGCCACCCGCGACATAGCCGCCGATTTGGTAGTGACCGGCACCGACGGGGCGCACGGCCTCAAGCAGGCACTGGCGGGGACGAACAGTGCAGAAGTGCTGGCCAAGGCCAACTGTCCGGTGCTGGTGGTGCCCGCCGAGGCGCGTTTCCGAGGCCTTGACCAGATTGTGTTTGCCACCGACCTCGCAGCCGCGCCAGTGCCGGAAACCCAACTCGTGGCCGACTTGGCACGGGCTTACAAGTCGGAGATTTCTTTCCTGCACATTGCCCACGGCGCGTCGCGCGAAATCACGGAAAACGACTGGGACGCGTTCGGACGGCGTTTCCCTTACGACCGGATTTCGTTCCACTTGCATCATGGCTCGGAAAGCGTGGAAGAAGGCATCCGCACGTTTGCCGGGAAGCTCTCCGCCGACCTGATTGTGATGACTACGCGGCGGCGCGGCTTCTGGGAAGCCATGTTCAACCCCAGCCAAAGCAAGCGGATGGCCTACCATACGCACATCCCGCTGCTGGTGCTGCATGAGTGACGGAAGAAGCGAAGAGTGGTAAGAGAAAAGGTGTTTTGGGCGATTTTTGCTTAAAACGCCAGCTTGTCAGAACTGTGATTTTATAGTGATTTGTGTGATGGGCATGAAAATTCTGTTTTTTCTGCCGATTCTATGAATCCTGATTCAGACAACAGGCGTTTTGGGCAAATTTTGCCCAAAACGTCCAGACTGCCTGCAACTGCCACTACCCACCTTTTCTGACCTCTGCGTTCTGACCTCTGAAAGGCGAATCTTTCTCTTTTGCCATCACGTTGTACACCACCTTGTCCATCCATCCGGGGAACCACTTGTTCAGGAACACGGTAAGTTTGCCTTGGCGGGTGAGGATCAGGTGTTTCTTCCGCTTTTGCACGGCCTTGAGGATGTGGGCGGCGCACTCCTCGGCGGTCATCATGTTGCCTTCGTCGCGGGGCGACTCGCCTTGCACGGAGCCGTCGGCGGTGAGGGCGGTGTTGCGGATGTTGGAGGCCGTGAAACCGGGGCAGGCGGTGAGCACGTGTACGCCCCGGTGCAGCATTTCGGTGCGCAACACTTCCAGAAACCCGTTTACCGCGAACTTGGAGGCCGAGTAACCGGCCCGTGCGGGCAGTCCCCGAAACCCGGCGATGGACGAGATGCCCACCACCGAGCCGCCGGTTTTCAACAGATGCGGCAGACAAAACTTGGTGGCGTACAAGGTGCCGTAAAAGTTGATGTCCATCACCTTGCGAATCACGTCCAGTTCCACGTCCTCAAACAAGGCCCGCATCGAAATGCCCGCGTTGTTGATCAGCACGTCCACGCGGCCGTAGTGGCGCACGGTTTCGTCGGCCATGCGCTGGTTGTCGGCCTCCACGCTCACATCGGCCACAACGGGCAGGTTGTCAATGCCTTGCGCCGCCAGTTGCCGCGAGGTTTCCAACAAGTTCGCCTCGTTGCGACCGGTGACCACAATCTTTGCCCCCGCTTTGCCAAACACTTCGGCCAACGCCCGCCCAATTCCCGACGACGCGCCGGTGATGATCACTACTTTGTCTTGCATGGGGCAAAGGTAGGCAGTGGCAATTCAGAATTCAGAATTCAGAGGTCAGAATTTGGGGAGAAGTTTCGGAGGCGTACAAGAATGCGAGCTTTGCGTTTTGGGCAAAATTGCCCAAAACGCCTGTACTGCAACAGT
>JALOMD010000183.1 GCA_025455595.1 Cytophagales bacterium
TATGCCGTACGCAGGCACCCGCACCACTACGTACACTGAAGGCACGCTGATAATCGACATCATTGATGCGGCCAGCAAGCAAATGGTGTGGCGCGGCTCGGTGGCTGGTGCGGTGGAAAGCCCCGCCCGGTTGTCGCGGCAAGCCGAGCAGGCGGTGCGCGACATCTTCAAGAAATACCCCGTTCCGGCCCGCACCGGCCGCCGGACTGACAGCGGCGTAGCCAGCCGACGATGAAATTCGTCCTGAATCGCGGATGAAACGGATGACGCGGATTACACGGATAGGTTTCGCGGCGAATAGGCGAGTTATTTCTACGGCAGCGCATCCGTGTCATCTGCGACACCCGTTTCATCCGCGATTCAAAGACAAAATACCGTTTTAGGCAATTTTTGCCCAAAACGCAAAATGTCGTCAGCAAAAGCCCCGTAGGGGCGAACCGTCTGTAGAAAATCCGAACGGTTATAGAAAAAGCTCCGTAGGAGCGGCCCTGACGTTGTGTTGTCAATCGGGCCGCTCCTATGGAGCTGTTCGTTAGAAGATGACTAATTTTCTACAGACGGTTTGCCCCTACGGGGCTTCTCTGTTTTGGGCAAAAAATGCCCAAAACGCCTTTGTCAGAACCTTGATTCGTAGGATTGGAAGATTACCATGATTAGTCGTTTTTCAATCATGTCAATCCTTTAATCCTATGAATCATGGTTCTGACAAAAAGCCCCCTCTTTGGGAGGGGGTTGGGGGAGGCTCACTGGAACGCCATCACTGCGCCGTTGGCGGGTTCTTTCTCCGGCAATTCCCGTATCGCCAAGTCAATCGGGTTGGAGACTTTTTCGGGTAGCAGGGCATGCTGCAGTACTTCCTCCACATTGTTCACATAGTGGATTTGCAGCCCTTGGATGTATCTTGGGTTGATTTCCTCCACATCGCGGCGGTTTTTTTCGCTCATCACAATCTGCTCAATGCCGGCTCGCTTGGCGGCCAGGATTTTCTCCTTGATGCCACCCACGGGCAACACCCGGCCGCGCAGCGTGATTTCGCCGGTCATGGCGAGTTTTTCGCGCACTTTGCGTTGGGTGTAAACCGAGGCCAGTGATGTGAACATGGTGATGCCCGCCGAAGGGCCGTCCTTGGGCACCGCACCGGCCGGCACATGAACGTGCAGGTCGAACTGGTCGAAGACGCGGTGGTCAATGCCGAGTTGGGCGGTATGGGCACGCAAGTAAGACAACGCCGCCGTCGCCGATTCCTTCATCACGTCGCCGAGCTGGCCCGACAACGTGAGGCGGCCCCGGCCCCGGCTCAGGCTCGACTCCACGAACAGGATTTCGCCGCCCACTTGCGTCCAAGCCAAGCCCGTCACCACGCCGGCCACGCTGTTGTCTTGGTAGATTTCCTTGTCGAAAATCTCGGCACCCAACGCCTTGACCACGTAGGCGGGCGTGATTTTCTTATCGTACTCCTCGCCGATGGCCACTGACTTGGCGATTTTGCGCATCACCGTGCCGATTTGCCGCTCCAACGTCCGCACGCCCGACTCGCGGGTATAGTCGTCAATGATTTTCACCAACGCCTTGTCGTCGAACGATATGTCTTTGGTGGTGAGGCCGTGTTCCTTGCGCTGCTTCGGAATCAGGTGTTTTTTGGCGATTTGGAGTTTTTCTTCCAGCGTATAGCCCGTCAGTTCGATGATTTCCATCCGGTCGCGCAGGGCGGGCTGGATGGTTTCCAGCGAGTTGGCCGTGGCGATGAACAGCACCTTCGACAAATCGAACTCCACCTCCAAGTAATTGTCCATGAACGTGCTGTTTTGCTCCGGGTCCAGCACTTCGAGCAACGCCGAGGAAGGGTCGCCCCGGAAGTCGGCCCCGACTTTGTCAATCTCGTCGAGGATAAACACCGGGTTCGACGACTTGGCCTTGCGGATGTTCTGCATCACCTTGCCCGGCATGGCGCCCACGTAGGTTTTGCGGTGGCCCCGGATTTCGGCCTCGTCGTGTACGCCGCCCAGCGACATGCGGATATAGTGTCGCCCCAACGCCTTGGCAATGGAACGCCCCAGCGAGGTTTTGCCCACGCCGGGCGGGCCGTACAGGCACAAAATAGGGCCGCGCAAGCTTTGCGTCAGTTTCAACACGGCCAAATACTCGACGATGCGGTCTTTGATTTTCTCAAGCCCGTAGTGGTCGGCATCCAGTATTTTGCGGGCCTTCACCAAGTCGAAGCTGTCTTGCGTGTACTCGCCCCAAGGCAAGTCCACGAGCAGTTCCACGTAGTTCATGGCCACCGGATACTCGGCAGCCTGCGGATTGATGCGCGTGAGCTTGTCCAGTTCCTTATCGAAATGCTTGGCAACGGCGGGCGGCCAGCTTTTCTTGGCCCCGCGCAGCCGCAACTCCTCGATCTCTTTCTCGGTGCTGTCGTAGCCGAGTTCGTCTTGCAACACTTTGATTTGCTGGCGCAGGAAGTAGTCGCGCTGCTGCTGGTCCAAGTCCGAATGAACTTTGCTTTGGATTTCATGCTTCAGTTCCAGCAACTGGATGTCTTTCTGCATGTACTGGAGCAGCAGTTCGGCGCGTTGCATGCCGTCGTTCAGTTCCAGAATCTTCTGCTTGTCAGACACTTCCGCATCCAGGTTCGATGCCAGGAAGTTGGTCAGAAAGCTCGGGCTTTCGATGTTTTCGATGGCAATCTGCGCCTCGCGGGGTATTTCGGGCCGCAGGTTCAGGATTTTGCCCGCCGCCTCTTTCAGCGACTTCACCATGGCCTTCACTTCCTTGCTGGTGTTGCTCGGAAAATTCTCAGGCAGCAGGTTCACCTTGGCCGTCAGGTAAGGGTCTTGCTGCACCGGCTCCAGCATCTCGAAGCGGCGTTTGCCTTGGATGATGATCGTCGTGTTGCCGTCTGGCAGCACCAGCATTTTGATAATGTGCGCCACCGTGCCGATGCGGTGCAGGTCGTCATAGGCGGGTTCTTCCTTGCTGTTGTTGGCCTGCGCAATCACGCCCACCACCCGCGTGCCTTTGTAGGCCCGTTTGACCAAGCGGATGGATTTTTGGCGGCCCACCGTGATGGGAATGACCACGCCCGGAAACAGCACGGTGTTCTTGACCGGCAGGATGGGGAGTTGCTCGGGCACTTTGAATGTCGAGAAATCCTCATCTTCGTCGGGCGACAGCAGCGGAATCATTTCCACGGTGTCATCGTCCGCCATTTCGGCCAGCACCAAGTTCTCGTACGGGTTTTTGTTATGCCTCATCAATGGATATATTAGTTTGGTCTATAAATAGAGTCGTCAGGCGTAAGTGGCAAGTCCTAAGTGATTGGATGTCAGCGGATAGTTCGTTTTGAGCATTTTTTGCTTAAAACGCCGGATTGTCTGAACCTTGATTCGTAGGATTCAAGGATTGACATGATTAGACCATTTTTCAATCAAGGCAATCCTTGAATCCTACGAATCAAGGTTCAGACAATCCGGCGTTTTGGGCAATTTTTGCCCAAAACGCTTATGGACGGGCAAGGGAGGAAAAGGCAGCATTTTGTCATGCCCGGCAGAGGCAAAACATGACAGGAGTGCGTTTGATGCAGGTCTTTGCTCGTTCATTTTGTCTTTGTCTCCCAAAATAAAAAATCGCCCGGTTCTTCGCTTGCGGCGGTATATGTTCCCAAAAACCCGGCCATCTTTTGCGAACGGACTTATACTGACAGATTGACGCATCGGCGCGTCGGTTTCCGTCGTTTGGCACGCCGGATATTACATCCCGAAAACGACGTGCCTGTTCGCCTCGCTGCCGTGAGTGTCAGTAATATACAACAAATATTTATCTTTCCGTGTTTTCTGCCCCGTCCAAAACATTGTCAGTCTGTGAATCAGCTATGAAAGGGATTAACCGTTGGGTCTTGCTACTGTGGGCTGCGCTGCTGCCGATTGGTTCGGTAACGGCTCAGTACAAAAGAGCCGGTGGGCCTCGCCTGCTCACCCGTGCCACCCGCG
This sequence comes from Cytophagales bacterium, assembly GCA_025455595.1. GTDB lineage: Bacteria > Bacteroidota > Bacteroidia > Cytophagales > 172606-1 > Xanthocytophaga. Next base: position 3,990 of record JALOMD010000183.1, read on the forward strand.
ATGCGGAACGGCAAGCCGTGCAAGACGCTTTTGCTTTCAAAAACATCCGTTCCAATACACGTTACTTCGATGCCGACAAATTGGCCGAAATCGAGAAACTGGAACGCAACCGCGAATGGGAAGCAGCCTACCCGCTGCTCAAAACCTACGTCCTGAACTTCGGAATCGGCAATTTTGCCCATGACACGTACTTGCTGTGGCGGCTGGCCCGCATGTCGGAGCAGGCCAAGGAACTGACCCAAGCCAAGTTCTTGTACCGGCTGGTGCTGAAACACCACCGGGGCGACATCAAGCAGTTGGAACAGCACTACGACTCGCTGACCAACAACGAGAAAGACCATTACGTGCCCTTGGAATATTACTACGAACTGGTTGAGTTCCGCAAGTCGGTGGACACGCTGCTGCCGCCCGTGGGCGTGCTGCTGGACATGGGCATCGAAATCAATTCGCCGCAAGCCGACTACGGCCCCACGCTAAGTCCTGACAATCAGTTCATTTTCTTCACCTCCAAACGCAACACCAAGCGGGTGGGCGTGCGCAACGTAACCGTACAAAACGAGGATATTTATTATGCGCGTAATGTTGAGGGCTACTGGGACCCCGCCCAGCCGCTGACCAACATCAACACGGCGTATAACGAAGGCTCGGCGGTGCTGACGCGCAACGGCAAGCGACTGTACTTTTGCCGCTGCGAAGCTCCCGGCGGCCTCGGCGACTGCGACATCTACGTGGCTGAGTTGCAGCCCGACAGCACATGGGGCAAAATCAGGAACCTGGGGCCGAAGGTGAATAGCGGCTCGTGGGACTCGCAGCCGTCGTTGTCGCGCACCGAAGATACGCTGTACTTCGCCTCCGACCGATTGGGCGGCTTCGGGGCTTCCGACTTGTACTTCACGCACAAACTCAAAAACGGCGACTGGGCACCGGCACAAAACCTCGGCCCGGTCATCAACACGCGGCGCAACGAAGTGAGTCCGTTCTTCCATCCGGTTCATAACGTGCTGTATTTCAGCTCAGACGGCGGACACATTCCGAACTTCGGCAGCTTTGACATTTACAAGACAAGCCTCACGCGAACCGGCTACCGCGAACCCATCAACGTGGGGCCTTTGGTAAACGGGCAAGGCAGCGAGTATTATTTCACGATTGATTCGCAGTCGAAAAACCTGTACTACGCCCGCTCGGAGCCGACCGACATCAAGAACCTGGAACTGAACTCGTTCCCGCTGCCGATGGAAGCCCAGCCGACCGCCACGGCCCGGCTCGAAGGCGCGGTGATTGACTCGATTTCCAAGAATCCGTTCACGGGCATCGTGTCGGTGATTGACCTGACCCAAAGCGTGGAGGTGGCCCCCAAATACCTGCGCCCCGACGGCAGCTACGACTTCGACCTCATTAAAGACCACGAGTATCTGGTGCTGATTACGGGCGAAGACTTTTTCCGCATCGAGCGGCAGTTCAAGCTCGTCGGCGACACGGCCATTTACATCGAAACCCCGGCCCTGAGCCTAAAGAAATGGGCGTTCGCGTCGTTGGAGTTTGAGGAAGGCAGTGCCAAGATACTGCCCGAAATGCACAACGACTTGGACAAGCTGGTGAAATTCCTGGCCGACCACCCGACGTTCAGCCTGCGCATTGCCGGCCACACCGACTCGCAAGGCAAGCCCGCCGAAAACCTGAAACTGTCGCAACGCCGCGCCGAGGCCATCAAGAAATACATTGTGGACAAAGGCAAGGTTGACCCCGTGCGCGTGGAGGCCGTCGGCTACGGCAGCACCCAACCGCTGATCGAAGAGAAAACCGATGCCGACCGGCGCATCAACCGCCGCGTGGAGTTTGAAATCAACAAGACGAAAGGCAAGACGAAAAACGAAGGGCTGGGGAACCGGGACTGAGCGTCTCGTTTATCGTTTTACGTTTACCGTTTATCGTTCCGTACACCGGGGCGTTTTGGGCAATTTCTGCCTAAAACGCCCCGGTTGTTTTTTTAAGGAGTCTTCATTCTTCATTGGTGTCACGCCGAGGCTTGGGATGAGAAAGCGTTTTGGGCGTTCCCGCTCCCGACAAGCCTGCCAAGCCGAAAGCCTGCCCCGATTGGTCGGGGGCATGGTCGGGACAGGCAATTGCGGGATTTACCAATCCGCTGGTGCGGCATCTTCGATTTTTGCCCAAAACGGCATTGTCTTGAATCGCGGATGACGCGGATGGCACGGATAAAAAGACTTTGAAGATAAACGCGAATGTCGGCCCAGAGGTTCAAGACAATGCCAGCGTTTTGAGCAAAAAATGCTCAAAACGCTTTTGTGTAAAGAATCGAAGTGCTGAACGATTGCCGATGACTTACCAAAGCAATTATAATTTCGAAAATGAGTATTTATAACCATATATAAGTTCATATAAATGTAATTTTTCAAACTTTAATATTGATAATTTATATAATATCAATTTTTTATTTGCTATTAAAAGAACCGTTTGCAATCTTCACGATGCTTCAAAA
>JALOMD010000184.1 GCA_025455595.1 Cytophagales bacterium
ACTTCGTTCCTTTTTCCGTTTTGGAAGCCCCGGCTCTCGATTTCGGATTTCGAAAGGCGGATTGTGGAAAACCGTTTTGGCCGATTTTTGCCCAAAACGGTTTTTGACTGCCCAGTGCTACTGCCGCTGTCACTTTTCCGATTTCCGCAATCCGCCCTCCGCAACCCGAAATCTTTTCTCCTCCCCCTTGGGGGAGGCTGGGAGGGGGCCTCGGCTGCAAAACGGCTTTATTCCTTACAGAAGTTGTTTTTAAGACTCAAATCCAAGTCGGAAACACAGTTACCCGGTGTAAATTGGCTCCTCACCGCGCCAGTCACCGTTTTGTCGTGCGGTGAACCGCCATGAAGACATATTTCCTGCTCTTGCTGCTCATGTTAGGGTTCGCCAGTGTCGAAGCCACCGCACAGAGTCGCAAAAAACGAAAGCCCGTCAAGAAGACGGCCCCGAAGCCCGTTGCCGCCCCTGTCCCCGAAGAGCGTCTGATCGGCAAAATCTCCACCGGGAAGATGACCATCAAGGTTCATCGGGTAACGGAGGTATTTCTGTCCCCGTGCGAAAAGTGCATCGGCACCAACCAAAACTACAAGCCGAAGCCCAACCACCGGGTGCTGCTGTTTGAAATCTCGCGCCGCAACCCCAACACCTACGAGCTAAGCGACAAATTCGACAACACGACACCGCTTTACGCCCGTATCATCGGCTCGAACGGCGTGGAGTACCCGTGCTACACGGTGCCGTCGTTGGTGGAATTGGCGGTGGAACAAAAGAAAATCCTCAATAACAAGCATTATTTCGAGTTTTTCGGCCCCGCCCCGCCCCGCACCGAACACCGGGCGTTTGCCTTGGCCGTAGAAATGCCTTTGGACGTACAGCCCCAAGAATTGGTTTGGAACAAAGCCATGCATCTCAAGTGCCCACTGAACATGCTAAACAATCGCGTGATTGCCCCCGCTCCGGTCATCGCTGAGAAAACTGCCTCCGAACCCAAGACCGTTAGCCCTAACCGTAGATAGTCTTGGGTCTTGAGTCTGGGGTCGTTAGTCATAAGCCCACGGTTCGTGTCTGCTCGAACCGGTCACAGACCCATCCACACCGGAATTTTTCTCAACTGGGCGTTTTGAGCAAAAATTGCTCAAAACGCCCTTTCTTTTTCACCATCCGCAGGCAACTGTTTTTCTCGGCTGTCAATCCTTACCTTTGTGATGTCTCGTAAAGCACTTTGCTGTCCTTACTCAAGACTCAATACCAAAGACTCAAGACCGAAATGATCATAGTTGGCAATACTTACCTCAGCGACGACGTAGCCGAGAAGCAGTTCGTCTGCGATTTGGAAAAGTGCAAAGGAGCTTGTTGCGTGGAAGGCGATGCCGGTGCGCCACTGGACGAGGAAGAACTCGCCATTTTGGAAAAAATATACCCCGAAGTGGCCCCTTACCTGAGTGAAGCGGGCAGAAAAGCCATTGCCGAACAAGGCACGTGGACGGTTGACCAAGACGGCGACTACACCACGCCCACTGTTGGCAACCGCGAATGCGCCTACGCCATCTACGACGAGAAAGGCATCCTGAAATGCGGCATCGAGCAAGCGTACTTGGACGGCAAAGTGGACTTTCCAAAGCCCATTTCCTGCCACCTCTACCCCGTCCGCATCACCAAGTACGACCAGTGGGACGCGGTGAACTACCACCGCTGGCACATCTGCGACCCGGCCTGCCGATTGGGCGAGGCGTTGAAAGTGCCCGTGTACAAATTCCTGCGCAACGCCCTTGTCCGCAAATACGGCCAAGCGTGGTACGACGAATTGGAGAAAACAGTCAATGGAGCCTCCCCCCAACCCCCTCCGAGGGAGGGGGCTTAAAACACCCCTCTCCTTGGGAGAGGGGCTGGGGGTGAGGCCTTTGCTCAAAACGCAAAAACCCCGCACACAGCGGGGCCTTCAATATTCGACTTTGGCAAAGGTTTCCGCACAACTTACTCACAGCCAGCACCTTTGCCAAAGTTTGCACATTCTAAACCATTCATTTCTTCCGCCCCTTCATGCCTTCGGCATAGCGTTGGCCGATGGCGTTCCAGTTCAGTACGTTCCACCAAGCGTTCAGGTAGTCGGCGCGTTTGTTTTGGTACTTGAGGTAATAGGCGTGTTCCCACACGTCAACACCCATCACCGGATAGCCGCGTTCGGCTTCGGGCACCACATCCATCAGCGGGTTGTCTTGATTGGGCGTAGAGGTGACGGCAAGTTCGCCTTTGTTGTTGACAATGAGCCACGCCCAGCCCGAGCCGAACCGGCCCGTAGCGGCTTTGTTCATTTCCTCTTTCAGCTTGTCCAACCCGCCGAACTTTTTGTCAATCGCCGCTGCCAGCTCGCCGCTGGGCTTGTCGGTGTTGGGAGCGGCCATGATGGCCCAGAACATGGAGTGGTTGTAATGGCCGCCGCCGTTGTTGCGCACCGCCACGGGATGCTTGCTCACGTCTTTGAGCAGTTCGAACAGCGACATTTTTTCCATCGGCGTGCCTGCCACGGCTTTGTTCAGGTTATCCACATAGGCTTTGTGGTGGCGGCCGTGGTGGATTTCCATGGTGGCCTTGTCAATGTGCGGCTCCAGCGCGTCGAGGGCGTAGGGTAACGCGGGCAAGGTGAACACTTCTTTGGGAGCGGCCAGCACGGTCTTGGGCATGAAAACTCCGGCCAGACCCAGCAGGGCCGAATGGGCAAGGAAATCGCGTCGGTTCATGGTTGAAGTTAAAGGGTTAAAGGTTGAAGGGTTGCGGGTTACAAGTTGCAGGTTCAAGGTTCCAGGTTGAAAGGTTGGAAAATTGAAAGGTTGCAGATTGGCATTCCCGCCGGATGCGGGATCTGCGTTTTGGGCAAATTTTGCCCAAAACGCTTTCTGACCTCTCATCTCTAACCTCTGACCTTAATTCGTACCTCGTAAATCGTACTTCAGAATGCTGTTGGCAACTTACGCAAATGCCGACGAAACCACAAACGGCCCGTCTTATAATCAACAGAGGCAGGCGGGTTTTGCTGCGCGAAATCATATTTTATGCGTGCCAAACTTTCTTATTTTTGCGGGTGTACGCCGGGGGCTGTTTTGTCGGCGTTGCGCCAGATTCATTTTTTCAAACAAATGTGCCAAGGCACTGCGTTTGTTCGACTTCTTTTATTGCCCGGAATCTGTTTTTTTAAGCGTTTTGAGCAAAAATTGTCAAATCCCGCAACTGCCTGTCCCGATTTGTCGGGAGCGGGAACGCTTAAAACGCCTCGACCGTTTTTGATTGCTTGACCGATCATCATAGCCTATCACGTAAGTGACGGATAGACGTTGGCTTATATCACTTTCAATATGCAAAGTGCGCCGCAAAAATCCGTCTTTCAAATACTTAAGCCCTCATTCTCACTTACGACTTGCGGCTTACCACTGACTACTGAACACTTATTTCATCACAAACCACCCACTTGCATGACAGAAACGCTCTATTCCGAAATCCCCTCCGTTGACTTGGCCGAGTTCACCTCCGGCGACCCGGCCCGCAAGGCCAAGTTCGTGGCCGACTTGGGGGCGGCGTTCAACAACATCGGCTTCGTGGCCGTGCGCAACCACTTCCTCACCGAGCAACTGTCCGAAAAACTGTACGACTCGTTCCGGCGTTTTTTCTATTCGCCCGACGAACTGAAGAAAAAGTACGAGTTTCCCGAACTGCACGGGCAGCGCGGCTACATCGGCAAGGGCAAGGAGACGGCCAAAGGCTTCAAAACGCCCGACTTGAAGGAGTTTTACCACGTCGGGCAGGAAGTGACCGACAACGACCCGATCAAAAGCGAGTATCCCGACAACATCTTCCCGAACGAATTTCCTGAGCTACGCGAGCACGGACTCACCGTTTACCGCCAACTCGAAAAAACCGGCGTGGCCATGTTGCAAGCCATTGCGCTGTACCTCGGCCTCGACGAGCATTATTTCGACGACAAAGTGAAGAACGGCAACTCGATTTTGCGGGCCATTCATTATTTTCCCATCGAAAATCCCGACGAAGTGCCGCCCGATGCCGTGCGTGCCGCTGCCCACGGCGACATCAACCTGATTACGCTGCTGATGGGGGCCAGTGCCGAGGGGCTGCAAGTGCTGCGCCGCGACGGGGCGTGGATACCCATCACCGCCCTGCCCGACCAACTGGTGGTGAACGTGGGCGACATGCTGGATCGGCTCACCAACAACCGGCTCAAGTCAACCATCCACCGGGTGGTCAATCCGCCGAAGGAGAAGATGAAAACATCGCGTTTTTCGATGCCGTTTTTCATGCACCCCCGCTCGGAAATGGACTTGACTTGCCTCGAATCGTGCATTGACGCAGCCCATCCGAAACTATACTCCGACATGACCGCCGGCGAATTCCTCGACGAACGGCTCATGGAACTGGGACTTAAGAAACAATGAGTGAATGAATAAATGAGTGAATGATCGAATATCTGTGCCATTCGATTTCTGAGCGTTTTAGGCAAAAATTGCCTAAAACGCCCGGTAGCCTACCAGAATTTACTGGATTGGCAAGCGTTTTAGGATAAGCCGAATTTCAATTGCGTCAATCGGCTAATCCCGATACTGTCTAACATTTTTTGTTTTGGTCCAAAAGTATCGGAAGGCGTAATTCGTAGGGGCGGGGCTTGCCCCCGCCCTCTCACGGGCAGGCTCGGCCAAGGGCAATCCGAGCCTGTGGGAAACAGGGGCGGGAGCCTGCCCCGACGTGTCGGGGGCAAGCCCCGCCCCTACAGTCCGGCGTTCCCGCCGGATGCGGGATTTTCAATACCGCCAATGCGTCATCTTCGATTTGGGCAATTTTCGCCCAAATCGCAAAATGAAATGTTAGACGATCATCCTATAAATCAAGGTTGAGACAAAAGCGTTTTGACTAAAATTTGCCTAAAACGCCTTTGCAATGTAAATCACAACCCGTTCACCAGCCATTCAACCATTCACTCACTCTATCATTCCCTCATTCAGTCATTGATTCCATGCTCGACGTTCGTCCATCGGTGAAAGTGAAAGCCAGCCCCCCGCGCGACAAGGTGCGGCGGATTCGGTATCTCATTTTCCTGAAAGACGTGGCGATTCTGGCCCTGACGGCCTTGGGCGGGCCGCAGGCGCATTTGGCGATGTACTTCGACCGGTTGGTGAAAAAACGCGGCTACGTCACAGAGGAAGAACTGCTGGAACTCACCGCCTTGTGTTCCATCCTGCCCGGCCCCACCTCCACCCAGACACTGACGGCCATCGGTTTCAAAATCGGCGGGCCGACGCTGGCCTACCTCACGCTGATTGTCTGGATCACGCCCGCCGTCTTCATCATGACCATGGCCGCGCTGGGCATCAATTACGTACAGGAAAAACACATCTCACTGGGGTTCACGCGGTTCATCCAGCCGATGGCCGTAGGTTTCATGGCTTACGCGGGTTACCAAATCGGGCGAAAAGTGTTCACCAATGCCATGCGCGTGGGCATCGGGGCGGTGGCGTGTGCGGCGGGTATGTTGGCGCAGTCGCCCTACGTGCCGCCCGTGGTGCTTCTGTTTGGCGCAGCCGTCACGGCCGTGCAGTTCACCAAACTGGAAAGGAAAGAACACAAACAACCGCTGCGCGTGCAGTGGGGCAATTTTGTATTATGGTTAGGCATCTTGGTGCTGGCGGCGGCGTTGGGCGGCATCACGCGGTGGCTGCCCGTGCGCCTGTTCGAGAACTTCTACCGCAACGGCAGCCTGATTTTCGGCGGTGGCCAAGTGCTGATTCCGCTCATGTTCACCGAGTTCGTGTTGTTCCACAAAAAGCAATACCTCAGCCAAGAAGAGTTTTTGTCGGGCTACGCCATTGCACAAACCGTACCCGGCCCGGTGTTTTCGTTCACGGCGTTCATCGGCACGCTGGCCATGCGCGACTACGGGCTGGGCGGTCAGTTGCTGGGCAGTTTTGCAGCCACAACGGGCATATTCCTGCCCGGCACATTCCTGATATTTTTCGTCTATCGTTTCTGGGATCAACTGAAACAATACCGTGTGGTGCGTGCCTCGCTGGAGGGCATCAACGCCGCCGCCACCGGCCTCATCGCTTCTGCCGCCGTGTTGATGTTCGCCACCCTCCTACCCGACACCGGCCAATCCGCCAACCGCGACTACCTTGATGTGCTGCTGGTGGCCGCCACGTTTGCCGTCTTGCAATTCACCAAACTCCCGCATCCGGTCGTTTTTGGCCGGCGTGCTGTTGGGGTTGGCGTTTTGAAGTCGCAAGTGGTAAGTCACAAGTGGTAAGTCGCAAGTCGTAAGTGAGAAATCGCAAGTGGAGGCGTTTTAGCCAAAAAACGCCCAAAACGCACTTACCACTTGCGACTTCTCACTTACGACTTACCACTTGCGACCTACCACTTGCGACTCGCTACTCTTCACTTCTCCTTAAACGATTTCGGAAAGCGGAAATATACTATTTCGGCTTTTTTGTTTGTATTCTCGAAAAATAGCTATAATTTTAGCACTGGTTAC
>JALOMD010000185.1 GCA_025455595.1 Cytophagales bacterium
TCCATTGGGAGAAAAATCAATTCGCAAAGGCATCCGTCCGCTCAAACAATGGCGGCACGTGCCGTTTGATTGTCAAGAAGCCCGTCAGGATACTTTCCAACGGAAAAGAAATCACCGTTGAAAAGGCCAATGCAAACGAGGTGGCCTTCGTCACCCGGAAGGGCCAGACGTATGACGTTTTGAACACTGATTTTTGAGCAATCGCCCCTACACCGGCGTTTTGGGCATTTTTTGCCCAAAACGCAATTCACAATAAAAACTCAATCTTATCACATGAAAAAAATCGCCTTGCTGTTCCTGCCCCTTTGGATTGTATCCGTCAACTCATTGTTTGCCCAAGCCGACAACCGCCTGGCCTGGTGGCAGGAGGCACGTTTCGGAATGTTCATCCACTTCGGAGCCTACGCGGTTCCCGCCCGGGGCGAATGGGTCAAAAACCGGGAGAACCTCACCACGCAACAATACCAGAAATACATTGACGCTTTCAACCCGACGGACTACGACCCCAAGAAATGGGCGAAGTTGGCCAAGCAAGCCGGAATGAAGTATGCCGTCATGACCGCCAAGCACCACGACGGCTACTGCCTGTACGACAGCAAGCTCACCGACTACAAATACAAGCAGCGAGACCTGATCCGGGAGTTCCTGGACGCTTTTCGCGCCGAGGGGCTTAAAGTCGGACTCTATTATTCGGTGCTCGACTGGCATCACCCGGACTATCCGCACTACGGCGACATGATGCATCCGCAGCGCGACAACCCGGCCTTCAAAGACACCAAGCACAATTGGGACAACTACCTCACGTACCTGCACGGCCAAGTGCGGGAACTGGTCACCGGCTACGGCAAAATAGATGTGATGTGGTTCGACTTCTCGTACGGCGACATGAAAGGCGAGAAATGGAAAGCGAAGGAATTGGTCGGCATGGTGCGCAAACACCAGCCGCACATCATCCTGAACAACCGGCTGATGGGGGACGGCACCGGGAAAATCGGCGATGCCAATGCCCTCGGCGACTTTGAAACGCCGGAGCAAGGCGTTCCCGAAGAGCCTCGGCGCAACGCAGCCGGTGCGATTGTGCCGTGGGAAACCTGCCTGACGCTCAACAACAACTGGGGCTACCATGCCAACGACCAGCAGTGGAAAAGCACGGAACTGGTCATTCACAGCCTGGTCAATTGCGTCAGCAAAAGCGGCAACCTGCTGCTCAATGTCGGCCCCGATGCCAAGGGAAACATCCCTGCCCAGAGTGTGGAGATTCTGCAAGAAGTGGGCGAGTGGCTGCAGCGCAACGGAGCCAGCATCTATGGCTGCGGGGCAAGTCCGTTGCCCAAGCCGGCGTGGGGCCGGTTCACCCAGAAAGGCGGCAAGTTGTATGCGCACGTGTTGCACCCGCACATCGGCCACATCAACATCAAGGATTACCAAGACAAAGTGCTGCAAGCGAAAGTATTGACAAACGGTACTGAGGCCTACATTGAGAACACTTGGTGGGGCGACCCCACGACCAACAATGTGTATATCAATATTCAGAAACCGACTTACCAACACTACAATTTGCCTGATTTGACAGATACCGTCTATGAAATAGAATTGAAGAAATAGGAGAATTGTTGATTGTTTATTAGAGTTGCTATAGGCTGAAAATGAGGAATTTACATGATTTGCACAAAAGAAACTTCTGCAACAACAGGCGTTTTTGGCAAAAATTGCCCAAAACGCTTTTGCCAAAACCTGTTTGCTACGCCACGGGACAAGGAAAATATCAGTCATTTTCTGTGTTTTACACAGGAATTGGGGTTTTGCATTTTCAAGAGATACTATTTTGAATGTGCGCGGTTTGTGTTACAATCAGCGTTTTGAGCAATTTTCGCTCAAAACGACAGAGCCGCTGTTCGGGATTTTTAATCCGATGTGTGAATGTTCAAGGAATCAACCTTTTCACGACTTAATTATTGACAGACCATCCATGCACAAGACTATCCGATTCACGCTATACAAATGCTTTTTGCTGGTGACACCTGTGGTTCTGTTGGGTATCATGGCTTTTTTGCCGAAAGCCCGACAAAAAATCGTCTTGTCCAAAGGGACGCATATATCCCTGATTGGCAACAACCTGGGTTCGCGGATGATGAACTACGGCCTCTTCGAGACCGAAATGCACCTCCGGTTTCCCGACCACCAACTGTTCATCCGCAACATGTGCGACGGCGGCGACACGCCCGGCTTCAGGCCGCACGCAGGCCGAAACGATGCGTGGGCCTTCCCCGGAGCCGAAAAATTCCAGAAAGAACCGTATAGCCAAGACTCCAACAGCGAGGGCATCTTCGACAGGCCCGACCAGTGGCTCGCCAATCTGAAAACGGATGTTGTCATTGCGTTCTTCGGCTTCAGCGAGTCGTATGCCGGAGTAAAGGGGCTTGAAAACTACAAGGCCGAGCTGTCGGCCTTTGTACGACACACCTTGTCGCAGAAATACAACGGCGTGTCGGCCCCCCGGTTGGCGTTGGTGTCGCCAATCGCCTTCCAGAACCTGTCCGCCAAGTACGATTTGCCTGACGGCACCCAAGAAAACAAAAATCTGGCCCTGTACACACAGGCCACAAAGGAAGTGGCCGAGCAACACAAGGTGGTTTTCTTGGACGCGTTTGCGTCCAGCAGCCAGTGGTTTAAGAGCGGCGAGCAACTCACCATCGACGGGCTGCAACTGAACGAGGCGGGCTACCGGAAATTCTCCTCCCTGCTGGCCGATGAACTCTTTGAAAGCCCGGCCATAAAGGACGAGTCTAAGCGTGAGAGTCTGCGAAAAGCGGTTCTGGACAAGAATTGGCACTGGCACAACGATTACAAAATCCCCAACGGCGTACACGTGTACGGCAGACGCTACAAACCGTTCGGCCCGGACAATTACCCCGGCGAGTTGATCAAAATCCGCCAGTTGACTGCCAACCGGGACACGCTGATTTGGCACATCGCCCAGGGAAAAACATACGACTTGGCGGCAGCCGATGCCAAGACCCATACATTGCCGCCCATTGAAACCAACTACAAACCGACCGAGGGGGCGAGATACCTTTACGGCAAAGAAGCTTTGCAAACCTTCACGATGGCTCCGGGTTTTAAGATTGACTTATTTGCCTCCGAAAAGGAATTCCCGGACTTGGCAAACCCGGCGCAGATTGCGTTTGACAACAAGGGGCGGCTTTGGGTGGCCGTCATGCCCACCTATCCGCACTACCGCCCCGGAGACCCGAAACCCAACGACAAACTCATCATTCTGGAAGATACTGATAACGACGGGAAAGCCGACAAGCAGACGGTTTTCGCCGAAGGGTTGCATATCCCGGCCGGATTCGAGTTCGCTCCCGAAGGCGTGTACATCTCGCAGGGAACAAACCTGAAACTCTACACCGACACCAACGGCGACGACAAGGCCGACCAAGTGGAAATCGTGCTGAGCGGCTTTGACGACCACGACACGCACCACGTCATCTCGGCATTCTGCGCTGACGAATCGGGGGCCATCTACATGGGCGAAGGAATTTTTCTGCATTCCAACGTGGAAACGCCTTACGGAACCGTACGAGCCACGCACGGCGGATTCATGCGCTACGCCCCGCAGCGGAAAATGCTCGAACGGGCGGCTCAACTTCCGATAACAAATCCGTGGGGTGTTGCCTTTGACAATTGGGGACAAAACTTTTGCCTCTCCACTTCCACTCCTGACGTGCTTTGGCTGATGCCCGGCACCATCAAGCCGATTTACGGCATTTCCTCGCCTAACTCCCGGCCGCTCATTGAAGATTCCCAGCGGGTACGACCCACCTCCGGACTGGAATTTGTCTCAAGTCGCCACTTTCCCGATGAGATTCAGGGCGACATGATGCTCAACAATACGATTGGATTCTTGGGAACGAAGATGCACCAAGTCACCGACGACGGCACCGGCTACAAGACCAAGCACCGCATGGACTTGGTCAGCAGCACCGACCCTAATTTCAGGCCGGTGGACATGGAATTCGCACCTGACGGTTCGCTGTACCTGGCCGACTGGCACAATGTGCTCATCGGGCACATGCAGCACAACGCCCGCGACCCGCTCCGGGATCATGTTCATGGTCGCATTTACCGGATTACCTACCCGTCGAGGCCGCTGGTCAAGCCGGCCAAAGTGGACGGGGCCAGCATCACGCAACTCCTTGATAACCTGAAGCTGCCCGAATACCGCACCCGCTACCGGAGTCGGCGCGAGTTGCGTGAATACAATCCGTCGGAAGTGCTGGCAAAACTGCAAAGTTGGGTTCGTAAACTTGATTCGAAGAACCCAAGCTACCAACATCACCTGCTTGAAGCCCTTTGGGTAAGCTGGGGAATGAACAAAGTAGACCAGAAGTTGCTAAATCAGCTTTTGCAGTCACCTGACCACCGGGTGAGGGCGGCGGCCGTCCGGGTATTGAGATATAACGGTCACCAGACAAAAAACCAAGCGGAGTTGCTCAAGAAAGCGGCAGACGACCCGCACGGACGGGTGCGGCTGGAAGCGTTTGTAGCGAGCACATGGCTGCCCAAAAACGAACTGGCCGAGGTCACGGCAATCTTTGAACGAAACACCGTTGACGATTGGATGACAGACCACCTCGGCTTTGTAAAGAACCCCAGAAAAGACATCATGGACTCGAACCTGCGCCTGCCCCGGAGCATGGGAGACAAGGAAAGGAACCTGGCCTTGGGTAGGGAGATATACAACCGGGACGGACACTGCGGCACTTGCCACCAACCCGACGGCAAGGGTTTGGCGGCGGCGGGTTTTCCGCCGCTGCTCAATAGCGAATGGGTGACCGGGGATTCGGAGACGCTGATCAAAATCACGCTGCACGGATTGTACGGCCCCATTGAGGTGAACGGGAAGGAATACCCGGGAAACGTGCCAATGACTCCCTTCGGCGGGATGTTGAACGATCAAGAAATAGCCGCAGTATTGACTTACATTCGGACTTCCTTCGGCAACAAAACCACCGCACCCATCACCGCCGAGAAAGTGAAGGAAGTACGTGAAAAGACCAAAGCACAAAAGGGTTTCTACAGACCGAATGAATTATCAAGATGAATACTGAGAGGCGTATGTTGTACATTAGAGTTACTTTAGGCTGATAATCAATCATTTAACATTTACATGCAAGCCTGAAATTAGCTATTCTCGCACAGATGGCGAAAGCATCGTTCAGTCGGGTTTCGGTACGCATACGGTTCTTGTGGCGCAGCACAAAAAAAGATTTCAAGTTGGCCATGGCATGTTCCACTTTGACGCGTATGCTTGAAATAATGCTATTGTATTCTTTGGCTGTTTCGTCCAGCGGGTGGTGTTTCGAGTTCTTGAAAGGGATGAAAATGTTTTCGCAACCGATGTGTTTGTCGATGCCGACAAAGCCCGAGTCCACCCAGACGGTCAACCGAGAAAACCCCAGCCCGGAGAAGATAGCCTTGAAAATCGCGAAATCGTGCACGCTGCCTGCATACATGGGGCTGATGAAAAGGATGCGTTTGCAATAATCGGTCACGACAAGCCATTTGCGGGTGTGGGCTTTTTTTTACCGGTGTACAGTTGTTTTTGTTTTTCGTCCTTGGAAGGCCGTTCGACCGGGATTTCGGTCACGTCAATGAAAATCTCGTCCACGTCGGCGAAAGCCTGCTCGAAGGCCTGTTGGGTTTTGAACACGCACGCCTGCAAGGGTTGGTGTTGGGCAAGGCAGGCCTTGAGCACCGGGGCGAGTCGCCGGATGTATTCGAGCACGGTTGCTTGCGAGAAGCCGAAGTAGAGGGCCATGTTCTCCAAACTCGGGTAGGCCTTGTAATAGTGCAGGATGAAAAACAAGGCCTCCCGCTTGTCGGTCAGCACGGGAGGCTTCTGGTTGCCTGACAAGTCGGCGGTCTTTGGAATGTACAATTTGTCGAAGGCAGCCAGCAAGGTCTCGAACTGTGATTGGCTCAAGGCCGTGGCAGCCTTGTATTGACGGTCTGTACGCAGGTTTTGGTAGATGCTGCTCATGGTCGAATGTAAACAATTGTACTGACAAATATATAGCAACTATTTGATTATCAGCCTAAAGTAAGTCTTTTATAACCTATTTTCATCTCTCGCATTGCAAACAGACATTTTCGTGCCTAAGGCACTGATTTTTGACATGGATGGCACGCTGGTACACAACATGGAA
>JALOMD010000186.1 GCA_025455595.1 Cytophagales bacterium
GAACTTCTCATTGCCCAGCTTTTTCAATTGGGCCTCGCGGAAGCCGCGTTGGTAGTCGAGTTCCTTGTGTGTTTTCTCGGTTTCGGCGGCCACGTCAATCTCCTCTTTTAAAGGAACAAAAAATTCGTCTTGATTCACGATGAAGCTAGTCCCGTTGATGCCTGAAGTACTCGCATTGGTCTTAAAATCGGACAAATTCCCAAGTTTTATCAGAATCGGGCCAAATGTCTGATAGGTACTTGTCGAACCAGTTGTCACAATAGATTCCAAAGGCTCTTTCTGCGAGATTTTCTTAATATTCCGCAAATTTCTGATTTGCCTTACCGCCTCAAAAATAGAGTCTCCTTGTTGTAGAATGTCTTTTGGGAATTCGCCTTCAAATGGTCTCGGATATGTCGCAATACAAATGCTTTCCCCCTCGTGGCGATCTGACAGTTTTTGCCAAATTTCTTCGGTGATAAATGGCATGAATGGATGTGACATCCTAAGCAACTGGTCGAAAATTTCGACTGTGACAGTGTAAACCCTTCCACTGATTTGCTGACCAAAATCCGGTTTGACAATCTCTAAATAAAAAGAACAAAAGTCGTCCCAAGCTAAATCATACACAATATGCAACGCATCAGAGATTCGATATTGCTCGAAACAGGTGTTAAGTTCGGCCAACTTTTGGTTAAATTTAGCTTTAAACCATTTGATAGCTACCTCCTCCGCTTCCAAAGCTGACTTTGTAGTATCTACCTGTCCTTCCAACTGCCACGTCTTCACCAACCGGAACGCATTCCAAATCTTGTTGTTGAAGTTCCGGCCCTGCTCACACAGCTTGGAAGCCAGCACGTCGTTTTCCTGCTGGAAACGGGCGATTTCCGCCGGGTCGTTTGATTTGCGGGCGAACTGAACAGCAGGCCCGTGCGTACGCCGTCGGCTCCGTAACGGCCGATGAGTCCCAACGGGTCGGGCGAGTTGCCGAGCTGCTTGGACATTTTGCGGCCGTACTGGTCGCGGATGATGCCCGTGAAATAGACGTTTCTGAACGGCTCGCGGCCACGGTATTCGTAACCCGACATAATCATGCGGGCCACCCAGAAGAAAATAATGTCCGGCCCCGTCACCAAGTCGTTGGTCGGATAGAAATAGTTAACGTCTTCTCCATCAGGATTTTGGATACCGTCGAATACCGAAATGGGCCACAGCCACGACGAAAACCAAGTGTCCAGCACATCCTCGTCTTGGCGAATTTCACCTCTGAATTCTGAGTTCTGAGTTCTGAATTTTTCCAACGCTTCGTCGTGGTTGCGGGCCACAACGTAGTTGCCTTGGTCGTCGTACCACGCCGGGATGCGGTGGCCCCACCACAGTTGCCGCGAAATACACCAGTCGCGGATGTTTTCCATCCAATTGCGGTACAGGTTTTTGAAACGCGCCGGATGGAATTGAATGGTGTTGTTCAGCACGTTTTCTAACGCGGGCTTGGCCAGTTCGTCCATTTTCAGCCACCATTGCAACGAAACCTTCGGCTCCACCACCGTATCCGGGTTGCGTTCCGAATAGCCGACGTTGCTTTTGTAATCCTCGGTTTTTTCCAAGAAACCCGCCTCATCCAAATCCTTGGCAATCTGTTTGCGCACGGCGAAACGGTCTTTGCCCACGTAGGCGGCCACGCCGCACTTTTCGTTCAGCGTGCCGTCGTCGTTGAGGATGTCAATCACGGGCAGGTTGTGTTTTTTGCCCAGTTCGTAGTCGTTCAGGTCGTGGGCCGGGGTCACTTTCAGCGCACCGGTGCCAAAATCCATTGTCACGTATTCGTCAGTGATGATCGGTATCTCTCTGTTGAGGAACGGAATACGTACTTTGCCGCCGTGCAAAGATTTGTACCGCTCGTCGTTCGGATTCACGCAAATGGCTGTATCGGCAAGGATGGTTTCGGGGCGAGTCGTCGCAATCGTAAGGAACTTGGGACTTCCCACGACTTCGTATTTTATGAAAAAAAGGCGCGACGACACCTCCCGATAAATAACTTCCTCGTCTGACAGGGCGGTTTTTCCCTTCGGATCCCAGTTCACCATGCGGTAGGCGCGGTAGATGAGGCCCTTGTTGTACAAGTCCACAAACACCTGAATCACCGCTTCCGACAGGCTCGGCTCCATGGTGAAACGCGTGCGATCCCAGTCGCACGAGGCACCGAGTTTCTTGAGTTGGTCAAGGATGATGCCGCCGTACTTCTCTTTCCACTCCCACGCGTATTCGAGGAATTTTTCGCGGCCGATGTCTTTTTTCTCAATGCCTTTTTCGCGCAACATCCCCACCACTTTCGCTTCGGTGGCAATGGAGGCGTGGTCGGTGCCGGGCACCCAACAGGCTTCTTTGCCTTGCATCCGGGCACGCCGCACCAAAATATCTTGGATGGTGTTGTTGAGCATGTGTCCCATGTGGAGCTGGCCCGTGACGTTGGGGGGCGGAATCACCACGCAGTACGGTTCTTTGGCGGGGTTGGGCTTGGCGGCGAACAGCTTGTGTTTCAGCCAGTAGGCGTACCACTTGTCTTCAACGGCGGTGGGGTCGTAGGTCTTGGCGATTTCCATATACAAAGTCGTAAGGGGTAAGTCGTTAGTGGTCAGTCAAAAGTTCAGATGCTTGTGATGCGTCAGCGTTTTGGGCAAAAATTGCTTAAAACGCGGCCTCCCAACCCCGAAGGAGAGTTTAAAAGCCCCCTCCCACGCCAAGTCGTGGCCTTCGGCTTGGGAGGGGGTTGGGGGAGGCCGCCCTTTCGCCGTCGAAAATGCCCGCAAAATTAGTCACTGTTCGGTCGCGTTCAATACGGCCCGATTTTTTTCCGGGAAAATTCCGCAAAACCGCCGGAAATCGCTAAATTGAAAAGCTATTTGAAGCCAATACAGGCAACAGAAGGTGGAATTGCCCTGCCTACCGAACCTGTAGCCACCATGAATCAAGGCCGCCGCTTGCCGAGCCGGGATGTTCCGTGCCGTGCCAACGAATCCCCGGCCCTCACACGTAATCCACCGCGCCGGCCATGCTCCTTTCGACCCGCCAGACCCGTTTCTTTTTCCTGATGTACATCTTGATCCCGTTCGTTGCTGGCATCGGCCACTTGTGGCAGGGCACGCCCATGATTGGCTGGGCGTACCTGTTCGTCACCATTCCGTACCTGCTGGCCTACGGCACGCTGCCCTACCTGTCGAAGTACAGCATCCTGATGCTACAAGCCTTGGGCGCACTGATGATGCTCGTCATCGGGGCCGACTATTACCAGCAAGGCAACCACTGGCTGCCCGTGTTGCTTGTCTTGGCCGCCGGTTTGAACATTTATGTGTTTTGGGCAAAAAACCGGAAAAAAGTGAAGAGTTGAAAAATTAAGTCGTAAGTCGTCAGCGAAAACCAAATGATTGCAATTGAACTTTTCACTTACCACTTACGACTTAACTTTTCAATTCAAGCATGAAAACCTCGCATCGAAAAATATGCCTCATTGCCTTCTCGTTTTTCTGCGGCGTGGCCCTGATGCTTATCAAATTCGCGGCCTATTGGTTCACGGGTTCCAATGCGATTCTCACCGACGCGCTGGAATCCATCGTGAACGTGGTGGCCGCTGGATTTGCTTGGTACAGCCTCAGTTTGGCGGTGCGGCCGCGTGATGTGAACCACCCGTACGGACACGGCAAAATAGAGTTCTTCTCGGCAGGATTCGAAGGCGGACTCATCATCGTGGCCGGGCTGCTCATCATTTACGAATCAGTGCGGCATTTGTTGAATCCTACAGAACTGCGACAGTTGCCCACCGGCATGGGACTGATTGGATTCACAGTCGTTGCCAATGCCGCGCTGGGTTTTTGGCTGCAACGCGAAGGACGCAAAGCCGACTCCATCACCCTCACCGCCGACGGCAAGCATTTGGTGACCGACAGCCTGAGCAGTTTGGTGCTGTTGGTGGGCGTGGCGGTCATTTATTTTACCGGATTGCAAGTGCTGGACAGTATGTTCTCTATCGGCTTTGCGTTTTACATTCTGTTCAGCGGATTCGGGCTGGTGCGGCAGTCGGTGGCGGGACTGATGGACGAGGCCAATGCAGAAACCCTGCAACAGACGGTGAAAATCCTGCGCCAACACCGCGCCGACAACTGGATAGACCTGCACAACCTGCGTATTCAACGCTACGGCTCCGACCTGCACATAGACTGTCACCTGACGCTGCCGTACTATTGGGACTTGAGCCGTGTCCATGAGGAAGTAAGTGCCGTGTCCACGCTTTTTACTGATAATTTCAATAATTCAACAGAATTTTTCATTCATACCGACCCGTGCCTGCCGCCGGATATGTGCGCCACTTGTCGCGTCAAGAATTGTCCGATGCGGCAACAGGCTTTCACCCAAAACGTGGAGTGGACAACCGAAACCCTGACGCGGAATCAGAAACATTTTGAGCAGCAGGGCACCTGATAGCGTTTGTGATTGTGTGAGGAACTTATTGTAATTTATATCGGCGGGCGTTTTGGGCAATTTTTGCCTAAAACGCTTTTATCTCATACAGTTTATGCACTCTACACAAATCAACTTCTATATTCTTCCTTCTGACATGAATGCGATAAGCAGTTGGATAGAAGAAAAAGGAATAAGCGTAGTAGGCGAACAAATGGAAAATGCCAGCAATCTGCATTTTGCAACAAAAAACTTTTTGGAGCCAGAGCGAAAGTTCAACACGGCATATTTGTGCAATGGTAAATTTCCTGGCAGTCTGTTTGCACGCTATAATTCAATGGCCGGTAAGTGTTTTTTTGATGTCGATTTAAGTTTACTAATTGAATTTTCCATGCCTGCTTTCATCGATTCTGACCAAAAGAACCTGAAAAGATCAAGATTTTACTGTGTCACGAGTTATTACGAGGGCGAAGCACGGGTGAGAAAAAATGCTGACTTCTTGCGCTGGGTAGGCAAGTTTTACCGGGAATTCAAGAAGAAGTTTCTGGTAAAATACGAATCGGCGCAAGCGGATTGGGCCTCGCCAAGTGCTATAGAGTGGGAAAGGAATGGAGGCACTTTAGCACTTTGGTGGTGAAGCACACCCGGCGTTTTGAGCAAAAAACGCCCAAAACGCCGTACAGGATTCTGACCTCTGAGTTCTGACTTCTGAACTAAAAAATCATTTTTTCCTGAACACCAAGCTAATCGGCACTCCCTCGAAATCGAAGTGTTCGCGCATTTTGTTTTCCAAGAAACGTTCGTAGGGTTTCAGAATGTACTGTGGCAAGTTGCAGAAAAACGCGAATGTAGGCGTATAGACGGGCAACTGCGTGATGTACTTGATCTTGATGTACTTGGCCTTTACCGCTGGTGGCGGATAACGTTCTATTTCCGGCAACATCGCTTCGTTCAGGGCCGAGGTCGGGACTTTCTTGGCGCGGTTTCCATAGACTTCCACTGCTTTCTCTATGGTCTGGAAAATCCGCTGTTTTTCCAGCACCGACGTGAAGAAAATCGGTGCGTAATCAATCGGGGCAATGCGTTCGAAGATTTCTTTCTTGAATTTCTCGGAAGTCTTGTGGTCTTTTTCCACCGCGTCCCACTTGTTCACCATGATCACAATGCCTTTTTTGCTGCGTTCGGCCAAGCTGATGATGTTCACGTCTTGGCTTTCGATGCCGCGCGTGGCATCCAGCATCACAATGCACACATCCGAAGCCTCCAAGGCCCGCACCGACCGCATCACCGAATAGAACTCAATGTTGTCTTTCACCTTGGCCTTGCGGCGCATCCCTGCCGTGTCGGTGATGATGAAATTCTTGCCAAAAAGCTGGTAGTGCGTGTCGATGGAATCGCGGGTGGTGCCGGCAATGTCGGTAACAATGCTGCGTTCGCGGCCCAGCAGGGCGTTCAGGAACGACGACTTGCCCACATTGGGCCGCCCCAAGATGGAAATGCGCGGAATGCCTTCGTTGGGGTTTTCAACGCCTTCGTCTTCAAAGTGCTTGATCACTTCGTCAAGCAAATCGCCAGTGCCGGAGCCGGTTTGCGACGAAATCGGATAGACATCGCCGAGGCCGAGGGCGTAGAATTCGCCCGCCATCTGGCCTTTGTTAGATGTATCGGCCTTGTTTGCCACCAAATAAACAGGCTTTTTGGATCGGCGTAATACTTGGGCAAACTCCTGGTCGAGGTGGTGCAGGCCCGTTTCCACGTCCACCATGAACAGCAGCACAGTGGCTTCTTCTATTGCCAGTTCCACCTGTTCGCGGATGGCCCCCTCAAAAATATCGTCCGAGCCGACTACGTAGCCGCCCGTGTCAATCACGGTGAAAAACTTGCCGCACCATTCGGCGTGGCCGTAGTGCCGGTCGCGGGTCACGCCGCTCACATTGTCCATGATGGCCTGCCGACTCTCGACCAACCGGTTGAAAAACGTTGACTTGCCCACGTTGGGCCGTCCTACTATTGCTACGATGTTAGGCATAAGTCAATTTTGAATGATTGAATTTTGAATGAGCGAATTTTCTGAAAAATAACAGATTTCTCTGTGGTGTTTTGGGCAAAAATTGCTTAAAACGAGATTAGGTCAGACAAATCCTCTCTGGCAAATTATACAGAACAGCGTCAGAGAGAAACATTCACTCATTCTCTCATTCAACCATTCATTCACTGTATCCAAACCGTCTCAATGTGTTTTCGCGGGTGCGCCAGTCGGGTTCCACTTTGACGAATGTTTCGAGGAATACTTTCTTGCCGAAAAACGCCTCCAACGCCGCACGGGCCTCCACGCCCACCTTCTTGATGCTTTCGCCCTTGTGGCCCAGCAAAATGGCCCGCTGGCTGGCGCGTTCCACCATGATTTCGGCGTGTATCACCAAAATGTCCGGCTTTTCCTTGAAACCAATAATGACCACCTCGCTGCTGTACGGAATCTCTTTCTCGTAATTGAGGAAAATCTTCTCGCGGATAATCTCCGA
>JALOMD010000187.1 GCA_025455595.1 Cytophagales bacterium
CGTGCTGATGCGCGAGGAACCCAATACGGAACTTGACGAAGACGACGAAACCGCCGCGCCGGAACCAACGTCCGTGCGCGAAAAACGCATCTCGCTGCACCAGCAACGCCTCGAAACGGTGTTCGAGAAACTGCGCGAATCGGGAGCCAAGCGGGTGCTGGACTTGGGCTGCGGCGAAGGCAAACTGCTGCGGATGTTGCTGAAAGACAAGCAGTTTGAAGAAATCGTGGGCATGGACGTGTCGCACCGCAGTTTGGAGATAGCCGCCGAACGTCTCGACCTTGACCGATTGCCCGAACCGCAGCGAAAACGCATCACGCTGCTGCAAGGCTCGCTCACTTACCGCGACAAACGCCTGCAAGGCTACGACGCGGCCGCCTTGGTGGAAGTGATCGAGCACCTCGACCCCAACCGGCTGCACGCCTTGGAGGCGGCGGTGTTCGGCTTTGCCAAGCCTCGCACGGTGGTGGTGACCACGCCCAACGCCGAATACAACCGCAAGTACGAAAGCCTCGCCGCCGGACGGTTCCGCCACAGCGACCACCGCTTCGAGTGGACGCGAGCCGAATTCCAAGCGTGGGTAGCGAAACTGGAGACCTTCGGCTACCGGGCCGAAATATTCTCGGTCGGTGAAGAAGATGTAGAAGTCGGGGCTTCGTCGCAAGGAGCGGTTTTGAAGTACGAATCTTAGGTCAGAGACGAGAGGTCAGAAGTCAGAGGTATTTTAGGCGTTTTAGGCGTTTTTTGCTTAAAACGCTTGGAACACGCAGGTCTGTACGCTGTGCATCAGACCGCCTGCCTCCGCCACAGCGGACAGGTGTCGGCAGACAGGGAAGCACAGGCTTGGCCAAGGATTCTGTCGGACACACACGGTTTCAATCAAATCCCCAAGACGCACCCTCGTAGTCCTCGCTCCAGACATACTCTATTTCGTTTGTTTCCAAAACCTCCATCGTCATGTCATAGTACAACCACGGATTCAGTCGAAAAACTTGCGATTCCTCTTCGAGCAATTTGATGTACCTGTTATTGGCAAGTCGCTTGTTCATTTCAGGATACAGCGTCCGTGCGTAAGGCAATCGGTTGCCGTCAGGGTCTGTAATCGTCAGATTGTCGTAGTATTTTGAGCCGATATGGACACGGTCAATCCACATCGGTTGTTTGGTTGCGTTTGTCACCACCAATGTCAGGTGGCCGTTGTCAATCCAAGCTTCGTAGCCCTCGCTCTTGAGCAATTGGGCGGCAACCTTCTGGTTGGGAATCGGTATGGAAAACCGCGTCCACAGTGTGTCGCCGTGCGGACTGGAAAGCGGCAGCCAACGTTGCCCGGGATGGTTTTGCGTGGGGTCGAGGCGCGAATAGAAAGCTTGCGACGGTCTGTAAAACGCTTGATAATAAATCCCCGGCGAGATGTGATAGAGTTCCGATACGTTCACAGTGGCTTTGAACGACTGCCCGGTACCGAGTTTCAGATAGTCCTCGTGTTGATAGACAAAAGCGTCGCCTCTGTAACTGAGCAGCGAATCGTTGGAGTGAAACGCCGAAGAGAAACCGCCGTAGTCGCGCCGACACCGGAAGACATCGGTGTTCATCGGACGGCCTGGAAGCTGGTTGCGGTCAATCCAAAGCGTGTTTTGGGTGTGATTAATGAACAAATAAGTGACAAGTGCTTGTCCGTTCACCACCGCAACGTCGGCCTGTACAGTAAGCGGCTCGTTGATGACAATACTGAAGCGTGTTGCGTTGGACTGTACGGCTTGCAAATGCTGTTTGTCTAAATTCCCGCCCAAACCCCAAACCACCAACGGAGCCTTGTAGCGTACAGACAAATCGGTGTTTTCAAGTATTTGGTAATAGTCCGAAAGCGTGATTTCCGTACTGACCGATTCGTGGGACGGCAGTTCCAGAAAATCGTGTTCAGTAATTTCTTCAGGCGACACGTTGCCTTTGTAAATTGCATTGGCCGCCACACCATCCGTAACCGACTGAATGGCGAACACATCGCCGCCCAAATCGCCGCTGCTGATGTGCGGTATGTACAGCCAGGCCGATTGGTCTGTAGGATTACTGAAAGTGACTTCGGCAACCGCAACCGACTTTTCAGTGACATTCACCCGCAGCGACACTTGCAACGACTCCACATGAATGGCCTGCCGCTCAGACGAAAGCAACCGGAAAGTGAAACTGTCTGTTTTTTTCTCGTCCGGCACCGCCCATACATCGGCCGAATACGTCACTGAAAACGGCTTGTTTGCAGGCAATGAATAGAACTTCGACAAATCCACCTCGGCCTCCAGTTGCTCGCCGGCTTGTAGCACCGCCAAGTCGTCAGCTTTTTTAGCGGACTGATTCTCCTGAACAGTCACCGAATGCGGCAACACCGGACTTCCGTTTTCATCTTGTACGTTAAAAACACTGTAAAACTGCTTCTCGCTCAGAAAAATCCGGTCACGGCGCAGCTTCACCGGCTCGGCACTCAGGTTGTGAAACGTCAGGGTTGCCGTCACCCGTTCTTTGTCGCGGTTCAGAGCCAGCTTTACGTCTATCCGCTGTTTGCTGAACGAATAGAAATCCGTCTCCAAGCGCAGCGGCTTCACTTCTATCCCCTTCTCTGTCACTGTAGCGTGGCCTGTATCCGGGGCGCGGTACAACGCATCGCCCGCGTAGCGGACTTCGGCCCAGTCAGAGTCGGTTTTCTTATAGTTTTTGCTCAGGTTGGTCAGATACGTTTTGCTTTCGCCGCTGCCGAGGGCCACGATTGATTTGTAGCTCCAACGATTGGAAGCCACCCCAAAACCGATTGCAGAGGCAGCGTTCCAAAAAACCTGTCTGTTGGGCGTGGTGAAACCCGCAAACGGCACTTTGTTGCCCGCCGCATCACGAATCTCGAACAGGTCGGCCCGGAGTACGTTTGCGCCGGTTTTGTCTTCGTCCAGATAAACCGTTTCGGCAGAGGTGTTTTCAATGGTCAGACGGGCCACCCATTGATTTTCTTGTTCAAATACATTGAGTACAAGCCGGATGTCTGTAATGGAAAAAGCTTTTTTCATGAATGGCGGCGAATTAATTGTTAAAAAAACATCATTTGACTATAGAATCAGTCAGTATCCATAGACGTTTTGGGCAAAAAATGCCCAAAACGCACCAGATCGCAGCATCTTTGGCAAAGCTTTGAACTTGGTTAAAGATCGGGTTCGCTACAGGCGTTTTGGACAATTTTTGCCCAAAACGAAGATGCCGCAATCGGCGGTATTGCAAAATCCTGCAACAGACTTTAGAAACATCTCCATTGGTAAAATTTGACAAAATACCGAGAAAACTTACGTGAAACTTACCTTTCGTTACTGAGGTGTATTAACGTTTCAAAACGGAGTTCGTTGTTCAAACTAATCATGTAACCTTAATACGCCGGAACCCGTATTTAGTTCTCAAAACAAATGAAGTTGCAAACCTTGAACCGTGTTATTTTTCTGTAAATACTTGAAATACAATAATTTACAAACACATTCCTCACCAATCTTTTGCATAAGACAAACGCTTCGCTATAAAGTCTTTTGCATGCTTAATTCCAAACCTCTGTTTATTTTTTCTAACCAAAAACAATCTCATGGAACAAAAATCCGACACCTCAACGCCACAACCCGGCCAAGCACCTGAAAAGGGCGGCAACTTGCTCAAA
The DNA here is from genome assembly GCA_025455595.1 of Cytophagales bacterium. Classification (GTDB taxonomy): domain Bacteria; phylum Bacteroidota; class Bacteroidia; order Cytophagales; family 172606-1; genus Xanthocytophaga. Next base: position 3,680 of record JALOMD010000187.1, read on the forward strand.
AGCATGACGAATTATGTAAACGATGCCGCCAAAGACGACGACGAGGACGCACCTTCTGTCTCAGGCGGTTTGACTTATCTGGCCGTCGGCTTGGGACTCATTGCGTTGGCCGTTTACCTGTTCTTCGAATTCACCAATTTGGAGACGAACGGCGGCAGTATGCGCATCCATTGGCTGGCCGCTTTACTGTACAAAATCGGCGGCAAATGGGTCACTTGCCTTGTCATGGGCATTATCGGCCTTGGCAGCATGTACTTGGGCTATGAGCAATACAAAAAGGCCAAATCCGCCAAATGAGCATTGACACAAGGCGTTTTGGGCAAAATTTGTCCAAAACGCCTTGTACCGCAGGCGTTAGCCTGTAAACAGCGTAATTCACAACGTTTACGGGCTAAAGCCTGCGGTACATTTCCACACAACCCAATCAATCACCAATCTCTAATCCACCTTCTATTCTGATGAAACACTTTATTTTTCTGTTCGTATTTGCGGCGTTTTTGAGCAGTTGCAGCAGCGGAGGCAGTTCGTTGGAAAGCAAAGACGACATGGCAAAATTCGTCGAAGAGTTGAACGACAAATTCGGCAAAGCAGCCGTTTACAAAGAGATTTCCTTTGTGCAAGACAACACCGTGGGCACAATGATTACCCTGACTGTAACCGACAAGCCGACGGAGAACAAAATGGAGCAGTACACCATGACAAAAGGTGTGTGGGAAAAGACCGCCGACATCAACATGGAGATTTCGGAAGGGGCAAAACTCACAGATTTCACGTTTCCGCTCAGCGAGGTGGACTTGACCCGCATCCCGGATTTGTGCAAACAAAGTGTGAGCAAAATCGAAGCCGACAAAAAAATGACCAACATGACCGCCTCTATGGTAGGCGTGGTGGTGCCTGACCGCATTGGCGACAGCCGCGACGAAATTTTGCAATACACTGTACAAGTACAACCCAAGACAGGCGGCAGTTCTTTCACCGTATTTTTTGACAAGAACGGCAAGCTGAAAGAAGTCTCTGAATAAAGCTTCTGGACAGACGGAAAAGCGTTTTAGGTGATTTTTGCCCAAAACGCTTTTCCGTCTGTCCGTTGTCACAGCCGCTTGGCTGCTTTTCGACCCACGACAAATGACTAACTAAATTGGTTTGTCAGGTTGTACGCATGATTCTCTGCGTTCTTTGTGTGAAAGATTTCTCACAAAGAACGCAGTGCGGCCTACAACCGGGCAAACCATTCCAACTAACGACTTGACACTTATATGGCAAAGAAACTAACACCCGCGCAAATCAGGATTCTCTGTACCGGAGCCGTTCTGTTTGAATTTCGCGGCGAGCCGGTGGACGACATGCCCGATCTGGATTTTTTTGACGACTACACCAACAAAATCGGCTTGCAAAACATGTGGAGTATCTCCAGCCCGGAAACCGCCGTCCAAACGCTTGACTGGCTGGCCAACACCGGGCACCGCACCGACTTGGCCGATTCGTTCAGACAGGACTACGCCGAATGGCAGGAAGTGTTTTCGGAACTGGACTTGTTTGAAAACACCGAAGTGACCAGCATCGCCGCCTGGGACTACGCCCGCTTGGTAAACGTAGCCCGCTGGTGCTTTGATGCGAAATACATTGACGCAAGCACGTTTTGGCGATACGCCCACCACGGCGCAGAGATGGCCCAGAAAGAGTTCGGCTCTTGGCGGGCGTTCGGGCAAAGCCTGTTGGCCGGGCGCATTGTCTGGAACGTGGAAGACGAAAACCACGAAGACGTGGCCGATGTAATTGAAGAACTGCTGGAAGACGGTGCGTGGAAACAGCACGCTTGGGAACAGCCGCTGGCGTAAACAGAAAAAAGTCTTGGGTCTTTAGTCTTTAGTAAAACATCTGACTAAGTACGTGTTCGCAAATAGTTTTATCTATTTTTTTGCCCAAAACACTTTTTAAGTAGTTGAAAATCAATAACTTAAACTGCCGGGCTAAATACTAACTACTAATGGCCAATTACTTAACAGGCTTTTGTTTTACATGACTCTATTTTGGTTTTAGGCAAAATTTGCTCAAAACGGCAATCGGATTTTTACAGACAAACACTTGAACAGCGAATGCGTGGGACGGTTTTGAAAACTTTCCGCACGCATTCGCTGTTTTTTTGGTATTTCGCATAAACAAAAAGTGATCGGAAAATCCATAAATTGGTGCCATTACAAAATCAGCTTTACAACTATGTCAGAGAGCGAAATATTATTAAACCAAATAGCCCAAGACAAAAGAACGCTCGAAGAGGGAATTGAGTGGTTTGACAATCTTTCGGATGAACTTCAGAACAGTGCTTTGGATAACCTGTTATTTTTCACCATGCAGGCCTTTCCTTCCCAAGAAAGCATTGACCGAGCCTTACAGGATATCCCAACAGAGGAAAACACCACTCCTGCTGTAATTTACAAGAAAAACACTCTAACGACAGCATTGCAAAAAATACAAAAATTGCCTAAAACGGAACGAAAAAACGCCTTCGTCGTCACGTTGAGTATTTTTCGCGCAGCGGATACGCACAGGCGAGAAACGCATTGCAAAAACGGCTGCCAACATGAATGGCACAATCTGAAAGATTGAACAGTTTGTTCGCCACATTCGTTTTAGGCAAAAAATGCTCAAAATGTCCATCTGCGAAAAACACTTGCAAACGTGTTGGGAAGGATAGGCATGGCATGGCTGCGAGACATGTGATGACAAACACTCGGCGTTTTGGGCAAAAAACACCCAAAACGCCAACTCACTCATCATTCATAACTCATCACTCATTTGGAAATTCCTGAACTCTCTTTAGTCGTACTCATCGGGGCATCCGGCTCCGGGAAGTCGTCGTTTGCCCGTCGGTTGTTCAAGCCCACCGAAATCGTCTCGTCCGACGTGTGCCGGGGCGTTGTCTCCAACGACGAGAACAGCCAGGCCGCCACGCCCGATGCCTTCGATTTGCTGCATTACATCGTGCGCAAACGCCTCAAAAACGGCCTGCTCACCGTCGTTGACGCAACCAACGTCCAGAAAGAATCGCGCAAGCCGTTGATTGAACTGGCGCGGCAGTATCACGTCCACGTGGTGGCCGTGGTGCTGAACCTGCCCGAAAAAGTCTGCCAAGAACGAAACGCCGCCCGCCCCGACCGGCAGTTTGGCCCGCACGTGGTGCGCCAGCACGTACAGAATCTCAGGAAATCGCTGAAATTTCTGAAATCGGAAGGGTTTCGGTACATACACGTGCTGGACAGCGAAGACGAAGTGAACGCTGTGACGGAGATTGTCCGCACGCCGTTGTTCAACAACAAGCCCGTTCGACATCATCGGCGACGTACACGGCTGCCTCGAAGAACTCAAGGAATTGCTTGAAAAACTCGGCTATGCCGTCACGTCCTCCGATGGGCGAAACTACCAAGTGACTCCGCCGCCGGGCCGGAAGGCCGTCTTCCTCGGCGACCTCGTGGATCGTGGCCCCGACAGCCCCGGCGTGCTGCGGCTGGTGATGGGCATGGTGGCGGCGGGCACGGCCCTGTGCGTGCCGGGCAACCACGACATCAAGTTCCTGCGCCATCTCAACGGCAAAAACGTGAACCTGC
>JALOMD010000188.1 GCA_025455595.1 Cytophagales bacterium
GAATGAATGGAAAGCGGAGGACGGAATGTGTGGCGTTTTAGGCAAAAATTGCCCAAAACGCCAGTAGGGGCGAACCCGTGTGCTCGCCCTGTCCCCGCGCCAAACCAGACCCAAATGCTGCAAAACTTTTGCTCAACTCCTCAAAACACTGTTTTTTTCTGTAGAAAACAGTGTTTTGAGGAATTTTTGCCTAAAACGCACTTCTTTCATACACAGACATTCATCGTACAGCAAATGCGCCGTTGAGCCAACACTCTGTTTTATTGTTCTCCACGCAACAAAACACTGAAACAATACAGCCATTCAACCATTTATCCATTCAACCATTCTTCAATTCACTCATTAATTCACTCATTCAAAATTGCTATGGAACCCATCAGTGTTTTCGACATATTCAAAATAGGCATCGGGCCGTCGAGTTCGCACACGATGGGGCCTTGGCGGGCGGCGCAGCGGTGTCTGTACGAAGCGGACGAGCAGAAATTACTGTCCCAAATCAAACGCGTACAGGTTTTTCTGTACGGCTCGCTGGCCAAGACGGGTATCGGGCACGGCACCGATACGGCAGTGCTACTCGGCCTGAGCGGCGAAGACCCGGTTACGATTGACGAAAAAGCCATCCCCAGTCTGATTAGTAGCATTCATAACAATCACCAAATCAAACTGTTAGGTCGGCATACGATTGACTTTCGCGTCACGGACGACTTGGTTTTCCGTTATCAAGAATCGTTGCCTTACCATCCGAACGGCATCCGTTTCCGTCTGTTGCTCGCCGACGGCACTGAGCGGATTGAAACGTATTTTTCTGTAGGCGGCGGCTTTGTAGTCAAAGAAAACGAAACGGCTTTCGGCGAGTCGGTGACGCTGCCGTATCCCGTGCGCACCGGCGACGACATTCTACATCACTGCCGCGCCACGGGCAAGCGTATTTCTGAGGTCGTTTTTGAAAACGAACGGGCTTGGCGCAACCCCGACGACATCCACGCCGGACTGCTGCACATCCAGCGCGTCATGCTCGAATGCGCTTACAAAGGCTGCCACACCGAAGGCCACCTGCCCGGCGGCCTGAAAGTGACGCGTCGCGCCGCCGCCCTGAACCGTCGGCTCATCGGCGAAGAAACGTACCAAAACCCTTCCGAATGGATTGACGCCATCCGCCGCACGCCCAAAACCTTTGAAAGCGTGACCAAATGGATTAGCTGCTTCGCCCTGGCCGTCAACGAGGTCAACGCCTCGCTGGGCCGCGTCGTCACGGCCCCGACCAACGGCGCGGCGGGCGTGATTCCGGCGGTTTTACTGTACTACGTGTGTTTTTGCAAGGAAATCAGCCCGGACAAAATCGTGCGGTTTTTGTTGGTGGCCGGGCAAATCGGCAGTGTTTTCAAGCAAGGGGCCACGCTGTCGGCGGCGATGGGCGGCTGCCAGGCCGAAATCGGCGTGTCGTCGGCAATGGCGGCGGCGGCCCTCACCGAATGCCTCGGCGGCAGTCCAGAACAGGCGTTGATGGCCGCCGAAATCGCGATGGAGCACCACCTCGGCCTCACCTGCGACCCCATCGGCGGTCTGGTGCAGATTCCGTGCATCGAACGCAACACAATGGGTGCCATGAAAGCCATCACCGCCTGCAACATTGCCTTGGAAAGCGACCCCACCCTGGCTAAAGTGACGCTGGACGGCGTGGTGCGCACCATGTGGCAAACCGCCTTGGACATGAACGACAAATACAAGGAGACTTCGGAAGGCGGCTTGGCGGTGTCAGTGAATGTGGCGGAATGCTGATTTGAAGTACGAATTACGAGGTACGAAGTACGATTTTTAGGTCAGAGGTCAGAACGCAGATGTCAGAGCCGTTTTGGACGATTTTGCTCAAAACGGCTAAAGAGAAAACGGAGAACTTAAATTGACGTTGCACAGAAATTTGTCAAAAATTGTCTAAGAGATTGTTTAAAATTCGGTTTGAGGGTTGCGTTTTAGGCAAAATTTGCTCAAAACGTTGTGTTCAGGCAGGTCTGACGCGGTGCGTCTGACCGAAATCATAGGCTCGATCAAGACCGAAAGCGGGCGTTTTAGCCGTTTTTTGCTCAAAACGCCAATGTGAAACTTAATTTTAAACAACCTCTAAAACGATTTTACACAACATATTCACATTCACGCGCATGGCCGATACGACACGTTTCCTCTTGGAACAGAACGAAGAACAGCAGCAACTGACAGAGAACATCAGACGCTTGTTGTTCAGTACAGACGATGCGAATGTGAAGATGGCGGTGGAAATCATGAAAGGCAGCGGCGTGCCAGAAACGCTGTACGAAGATTTGCTCGTTTGTACCAAAATCCTGCCTAACGCCGACCTGCGCAATGCCGTACGCAAGCTGTTGTCCAAGCAGCCGGTGCCAGCCGAATGGCAGCCGTTGCTGGAAAACACTGTGGCGTTTGCAAATTTACAGACCGCCAAAGAAAAAGACATTCGCGACAAGATGAGCAGAATGGCCAAAGAAACTGGGTGGGAGGGAGCCGCTCAACTGGGATATGCGTTTTTCAGGCGTTTTGGCAAAGGCTTGTCGTATGTGCTTACTTACCCCAAAGACAATCCGTTTCGCATCAAGGCTCTGCAACTCCTGACAGACGGCGATTTGTTTGATTTCCACAGCGGAATCGGCTATCACAACTGGAAAAACGAAAGGCCACAGGAAGTGATTCTCTCCAAAGTGGACACGGGCATCAAGTTTCCCGACGACCACCCGAATGCGGCCGACATCCGCGTCATTGTGTTTCACAACTGTAAATTCAATTCGATTCCCGCCGACGTCAAGGTGTTTGAAAACGTGCAGGAAATGGATTTGTCTGTAAACAACCTGAACACACTGCCACCGGCTTTTGCCAAACTCACCAAGTTGCGCAAACTCGACCTGTCGTTCAACCGCCTGACGAGGTTTCCGCCAGTTCTGCTGAAAATGAAAAGCTTGGAGGACTTGAACCTTCAGTACAACGGACAGACGATGTATTACGACAAACCGGGCAAATTGGAAATTCCTGAAGAATTTCGGACAGAAGTACCCAACTGCGAAGTGCTTGTTTGATAAGTACCCAGTCGTTAGTAGTTAGTCATTGGTCTTTGGTGAGATAAAGGTACAAGTGGCTGACAGCCAAGATTATACCTTGTTTCTTGTGTGCCGAAAATAACATAAACTAACTTCTTTCGGGCACTTAGTCGGAGGCGTTTTGGGCATTTTTTGCTTAAAAATGCCGTTGCTTGCTTAATTGCTCTGTAGCTTTACAGATGTAGTCCTTTATCACATTGCTGAAGCCAGAAGCAAGATTATCAACCTTGATTCTGGCTATACCAAGCAAATGCAACCATCTCACCATTCCTGAGGTGGATTACCATCAATAGCCCACGTAAAGCCTGTAATGCCTTTTCGTTTCAACCGTTCAATCAGTTGCGCCGTATGATGCTGCGAATGGCGGATCGTATTGATGTGAAGCTCTAACCGCGTATAAGGATACCACTCGAAACCCGAATCTTTGTCCAATGGCAATGCTTCAACGGATGGCTTTAGATCGTTTTCAATTGAATCAATAAAAGACAGTATCTCTTCTTTTGAATGGTAGCCTTCCACTACCACATTCTCATCCGGGTTTTCCCATTCTTGAGTCCCGCCCAGACTTTCAGCACCTTCGATGGCATTTTTCCAAGGCACATACGCCTCTGCATTAGCCCCGAGATAGAATTTTACAGCCCATAAGATATGATACGAAAGCTGCCAGTTGGGATTGTTGTATTCAGCATCATTCCATTGGGAATCTGGCATTTTTTCAATAACCTGACGAAGCATCGTCAGACCTGACTTGTACTGCGATACCAGTGCGTTCGTGATGAGTTGGTTGTCCATTGTCTTTGTTTGTAAGGTTCATACTTTTCTGCTACAAAGAAAATGGCCATGTCCGTGATGAAATTGTAAAAAATAGACATTCGGTTAATAACCGCTCAAGGCAAAGAATTTGTTGGGACTAAATCCCGCAAATGTCTTGAACTCATGAATAAAATGAGCTTGGTCGTAATAGCCACTGGCACAAGCAGCCTCCGTAAGCGTAGAATAACGGGTACGGTGTTTCAAAAAATGCTCAAAACGAATGATTCTGGCGTATAGTTTGGGATTAAAACCCGAATACGCCTTGAACCGCCTTTCAAACTGCTTCTGCGAAAGGCAGGTGTCACTGGATAGAACAGCGATGTTAAGGTTGCCGTTTTGATTTTTTACGTACTGGATGGCTTTTGTGATTAGTTTGTCCTCAAACTTGGGCTTTGTCAATTGGGATTTAAAAAACTCAGTGAGGATTTGAATCCGTTCGGACGTTCCGGTAGCTGCGGCTATTCTTTCATTAACTATTCTCCCTTGTTTACCCAACAATGTTTCTGGCGACATGAATTGATTGTTGAGTTCGGAGGCGGGAAGATGAAAAAAGAAAGGAACAGTGTAAGAAAACAACGAAACCCCAAACATCGTGAAGAAATTGCCTGCAAGAAACTGTCCGTGATGAGAGGTTTGCCCTTGAACAGACGAAAAAAGAAATTCTTGTTGGTGAGATTTTCCTCTAAAAGCAAAAACAAACTCTGTAACACTATTGGCGGTTAAATAATAAGTTGAATCAGTGTATTGCACAGACTCGTCCCATTCAGCCACCCAAAAATGACTGATGAAATCTTTGAGTTCTTCACAAGGGGGAATAATTGTGTAACTCATTTGGCCTAACTTTTGGTCTGACAAAGGTTCGGTTATGCATTATGCATAAGGCTAACGTACGGTGGTGCGAAAGCAGTATCATACTATGCTTCGTAGCAAGATACGAAGTAAGGTTCTGGTTCGGAGGCGTTTTAGGCAATTTTTGCTCAAAACGCACAAGATGGTGAGTACAAACCCCGTATGCCGTTAACCAATAGTCAACTGTTGATAGTCTCTCGCCTATTTCAGTTCACGTCTCGCCAACAGTGCAATCGAAAAACTCAGCCCCACCACCAGCAGCAACGCCCAGCGCAGCGTCACCACTTCAGACAGCCAGCCGATAACCGGCGGGCCGAACAGAAAACCGAAGAAACTCACCGTTGACACGGCCGCAATGGCCATGCCCGCCGTCATTGTGTTGGACTGCCCGGCGGCACTATAGACCAGTGGCACTACCGTGGCAAAGCCCAATCCCACGCACGCAAATCCGAACACGACAACCACCGGTTGCTGCACCAACAACGCCAGCAGTAGGCCGAAACCAGACAGCAATCCGCTGATAACCAGCGTCTTTCGTATGCCGTGCTGGTTCGCAAACCAGTCGCCGCCAAACCGGCCCGCCGCCATTGCCAGCGAGAAAGCCGTGTAGCCCGCCGTCGTCCAGCTTGATTTGGGAGGCAGCAGGCCGGACAGGTAGATCGAAGACCAGTCGGCCATGGCACCTTCGCCGAGCATCACGCACAAGCCGATGAGGCCCAGACCCACCAGCGTGCGGTTGGGTCTGACGAAAATAGGTTTTTCGGGGTCGTAGTCGGTGTAGGCAGCCAGCAGGTAGCGAGCGGAAAACACCGCCAATGCCACACCGACCAGTCCCATGCCCGCAAAGTGCGCAAACAACGAAACCGACTGCTTGTGAATAAGACCACCCAACGCCGCTCCCACCATGCCGCCTACACTGAACAACGCGTGGAAAGACGACATGATGGCCCGCCCGCAGAGTCGCTCCAAAGCCACGGCTTGGTCGTTTGCGGCAATATTTATCAAATTCCCGGTGGCACCGGCGAACGACAACGCCACCGCCAGCATCCACGGACTGGGCAGCAAACCCAGCACCGGAATAACGCAACAGTAGCCCACGGCAGCCATTGCCACCACAATGCGACTGCCGAAACGGGCTGTGAGCCACCCCGCGAACGGCATCATCAACAAAGAGCCGATGGGCATGCCGAGCAACACCGTACCCAACTCGCCGTCAGAGAGTTGCAACTTCTCTTTGATGGCAGGCAACCGGGAGGCCCAAGTGGCAAACATATAGCCGAGAATGAAAAAATAAACCGAAATGGCGGCCCGTACAACGGGCAAGGCAGCCGACGGGGCAGGGGAGGCAGTGAGGCTCATGCGTGGAGGCAAAGCAAAAAACGAAACAGGCGCAAAGGTAATCTGTTTTTCGGGTGAATCAGGAGGGTTTCTGT
>JALOMD010000762.1 GCA_025455595.1 Cytophagales bacterium
GGGCCAAGCTCTTCTCCTTTGATTGGGATGACAAAAGAATGCCGAAAAAAACCTTAGGTGCTGATTATCAGCACCTAAGGTTCCGCCCGTATTCCAAGATTAGTAGACAAAAGAGAAAAGAAAAAAGAGTAGGACTTACGCAAATCTTTGGCAAAGGTTTTGACGGTCAGTTAGTTGCGCGAAAACCTTTGCCAAAGTTAATCCGCTCTTTTTCAGTAGATTGCCCCTTTTTCTGCGTAAGTCCTAAAGAGAAAAGGGGGCTGCCGGGCCTGGGCCGCTCTTTTTTCCTTGCTCTTTCGTCCAGTAGTATGTTCCAAGACTAACCTTCGCGGGCCGTTGACCAGCGAACAGACCAGATTTTCAGGCGTTTGGCTTACCGGCTCAAAGGCATTCGCACGGGCGTTTTGGGCAAAAAATACCCAAAACGCCCGTGTAGGAAGTCACGCGCCATTTGTGGAAAGTGGGACAAAATCTGCCAAAACGCAAGCCAATTGTCCATTGGCCGGGTTCAGAAAGTACGCGTGGGGCGGTTACCTGTGGTCAGGATGATGGGGCTGGCGAAGAATCTCAAGAGGCCGGCACCGTCGCAAAGCGGCGCAGTTCGGCAGCCATTTCCACCAAGTCGTCGTAGCTGGGCGGCTTGACGAAAAAGTGCAGCCCGCCCTTCTGGAGGAACGCCTCGGTGGTGTTGCGGTCGTTGCTGGTGGAATAGCCCACTACGGGTGTGATGTGCCAGTTGGGGTCGTTCTTCAGCCGTTTCAGCGTCTCGATGCCGTCCAAACGCGGCATGTTGATGTCAAGTAGAATCAACGAAGCGGGTTGGCTGCCGCGCTGCGACAAATAGTTGAGCAGGGCGGCCCCATCGGGCACAATGTGGCAGGCCCAGTCGGGACAGGCTTTGCGCAGTGCCATTTCGAGTAGCCAAGCGTCGTCTGCGTCGTCTTCGGCAACCAGCAGCAAAAAGGAAGGGTCGGTTGTTTGCATCTGGGTAAGCGGCCAAACGTAAAGCCCGGCGGTTAGTGAAAAAATACAGGTTTCTTAACCAAGCACGCAGCACAAATGTTTTACGAAACTGCGAAAAAATAGTTGGCATGAACCCGTCGGTTCCGAACCAGCCTTTAAAGCTACGAAAAACGGATAAAAGAGCAAAATTTCTACGCAGAAACTTGTCTGCCAGAAAAAGGCCTTTCAGAAAAAGGGTGTCTCGACAAAGCCAAAAGAGGATAAACGGTCAAATTCTCCCGGCGAGTCGCAACTTTATTTTGCACAGTTACGTGTTTTTTTCGGGGTCTGTTTGAGGAAAAATCTGCTTAAGATGTTGTTTGGAGTTTTGCTTGGCTTAATCGTTTTGGGCAAATTTTGCCCAAAACGATTAAGCCAAGCGCCCTGCGGAATGACCGAGAACATGCGGGACTAAAGACAAAAGGTGGGCGTTTTGGGCGAAAATTGTCAAATCCCGCAACTGCCTGTCCCGACCATGCCCCCGACCAATCGGGGCAGGCTTTCGGCTTGGCAGGCTTGTCGGGACAAAACGCCGATCTGAGATCGAATGTTAAACAATCCCTGAAACGCTTGACGGCAAATGTCTGGTGAAGTCCGAAGCGGCCCCAAGCTACTCGGTCACGGGTTCTTCGGCCACCTTGCGTTCAATCCAGAAATTGTTGAAGCCTTCGCCGATGCGCAACGTAGCCAACCCGTACTGAATCATTTCCAGAATGGCCAGAAAATTGTAGATGACGGCAATTTTGCTGTCGTTCATTTGGATGATTTCCGCAAACGACAGCCGCTCGCTGTCGGTGAGTTGGCGGGCTATCCAGTCCTTCTGACCCTCGATGGTGTACGGATACTGCACCACCGTATGCACCGGCCGGTTTTGGTTGATTTGGTACCGCGACAGCACTTTTTGATAGACCTTCAGCAACTTGTACAAGTCCAAGTCTTGCAGTTCCAAATCCACGTTGCTCTTGTCGGCGATGCTTTGCAGTTCCTTTGCAATGTTGCCGCGCACCTCTTGGTCTTGGCGGTCGGCTTCCCATTGCGCAAACGCACCGATGACCGACTTGTATTTTTTGTATTCCAGCAGGTGGCGCACCAGTTCGTCGCGGGGGTCAATCTCGTTGCCTTGCTCGTCGAGTTCGGGGCGGGGCAGCAGCATCTTGGCTTTGATGCGCATCAGCGTGGCCGCCACGAGGATGAAATCGCTGGCGAGGTCAATGTTGACAGCCTCCAACTGGTGCAGGTAGTCGAGGAATTCGTTGGTGATGCGGGCGATGGGGATGTCGTGGATGTCCAGTTCATCCCGTTCGATGAAAAAGAGCAACAGGTCGAACGGCCCCTCAAAAAGCGGTAACTTGATTTCGAAGCTCAATCGGTGGTTGTTGAATGGTTTTGTGGTTGAATGGCTAATGGTTGATTGTTAATTGATGATTGGGCGTTTTGAGCAATTTTTGCCTAAAACGGCAAACAATAAACTATCAACAATAAACTATTCTGTTCAGAGTTTTCACAGAAAAATCACGTCGTCGATCACTTCGGCTTTCACCTCTTCGTTCAGCAACTCGATGATGCGCGACTTGGACAACAGCAGTTCGTTCGCCAACGACGGCGAGGTGATTTGCAAAAACAACTTGCGGTCTTGCACATACACTTTTTCGGTGCGCCGGGCAATGGCCTGGCCCATTACCTGCCCCCAGGCATAGACCACGTGCGTCTCGTCAAACTTGCCACGCAGGCGATACACGCGTAGCAGTTCGTCAATGGCTTCTTTCACAGTAGTGTCGGTGGCGCGGCGCGTGGAGCGGTCTGGTGTGTA
>JALOMD010000189.1 GCA_025455595.1 Cytophagales bacterium
CCGCCTTGAACCATATACACACGGACGCACCCGGCCAACAACACTTGCAGGTGATCCAGCGGGTCGTCTTTGCGAAACATCGCTTCTCCGGCTGCCAATATCCGGCATTCGCCATGGTCAATCAGCCATTGCAATTGGGCTTCCGGTACGTTGCGCAGGTGTTCGTTTTGTTTCAGTTCCTGAAGGGCTTCCGTTGGAGACATTTTGAAGTACGAATTACGAGGTACGAAGTACGAATTTAATTCAGAATTGTGAATTCAGAATTATGAGGCGTTTTGGGTGAATGTTGCCCGAAATGCGTTTGCTCCATGCCCTATGCTGGTTCAATCGGTGTGCTATTGGTTGATGAAGAACGGAGGCAAGCGTTTTGACCGTTTTTGCTTAAAACGCTTTTGCTCCATGCCCTTTGCTTTATGCCATTTCTCGTTCAATCATTCAAAATTGTTGCGCAACGCCCAAACAAAAGTGTTTGTACGGGCTTTTTCGGGTTTGGACGGATTGTTTTTTACAGGGCCGAAACGTAGCTTGCCGCCAATCGTTGGTTCGTTTTGCGTTTACCGTTTTGTTTTCTGTTTTGCGTTTTGGGCGGAATTTGCTCAAAACGCTGTAGCTGCGTAGGACAGTTTTTTTTGCGTTCTCTGCGATTTTTCTCTGCGCCTTTGCGTGCAACTGTTTTTTCACGCAAAGGCGCGAAGAGAAACGCAAAGAACGCAAAGTGAGCTACGACTTAATCAATACAACTAACCACTTCTTGCTTCCAAATGCGAAAATCCTTGTGTCTGCTTGTTTTTCTAACGCTGGTAACCTTTCGTGCCGAGGCCCAAAATGCCGCTTCCAACGCTGAGAATGAGGTGAAGGCCGTCATCCAGCAGCTTTTCGACGGAATGCGGCGCGGCGACAGTGCTGCCGTGCGGGCGGTATTCTATCCGGGCAGTCGGCTGCAAACCACCACTGCGGACAAAACCGGCAAGCCCGTGTTGAGCACCGGAAGCATCGACGCGTTCGTGAAAGCTGTCGGCACGCCGCACCCGGACGTGTGGGACGAACGCCTCACCGGCATCGAAATCCGCGTGGACGACAACCTCGCCACGGCGTGGACACCGTACGAGTTTTACGCCGGGTCAAAATTCAGCCACCGGGGTGTGAACGCATTCCAACTGTTCCGCTCCGAGGCGGGTTGGAAAATCATCGCCATCACCGACACGAGACGCAAGTGATTTTATGGCACAAGCGTTTTGAGCAAAAAATGCCCAAAACGCTTCCGCAGAGCGGAAATCCAAACAACCGCTCGTAAGTGCGTGTTCGAAAATAGTTTTATCCATTTTTGCTTGAAACGCTTCGTAAGCTACTGAAAACAAGCATATTATACTGTTTTGCTAAAAGCTATCTGAATGGGTTGGTCAAGTTGTATCCATCTTTGCGCCCTTTGCGAAAGCCTTTGCGTGCTTTGCGAGCCGTTTTTCACGCAAAGGCGCAAAGAAAACCGCAAAGCACGCAAAGAAACACGGGTAAAACTTAACCAACCAATACAGCTAACTGCTAAAAGCTAACTACTGATGGCTAACTGCTAAAAGCTAACTGCTAATGGCTAACTACTTGTTCCTTTTTGCCTTCACATTTCTGTCCGCTACCGCATCAATCTACGCGCAGGACGGCGACTATGTGTCCGTCGTCCAAAAAGAGCGGCGCGAGAAAGACCGGCAGTTTCGGCGCGGCAAGGAATCGCCGGTGCCGGCAGGGGAGAGGCGGCGGTTCAAAGGCTTGGCGTATTTTGCCGTGGACACGGCTTTCCGCGTGCAAGCCACACTGGTGCGCGACACGGCCCAGCAGCCGTTCGTGATGAAAACCACTACCGCCCGGCGGCCCCTGTACCGCAAGTACGGCGAGCTGCACTTCACGCTCAAAGGCCAAGCCCTGAAACTGGCCGTCTATCAAAGCTTGGATTTGATGCGCAACCCGTTGTACCACAACTACTTGTTCGTGCCGTTCACCGACTCCACCACCGGCGAAACCACCTACGGCGCGGGCCGCTACCTCGACTTGCGCATCCCCGCCGCCAACACCGTGACACTTGATTTCAACCGGGCCTACCATCCGTACTGCGCCTACAACGCCGAGTATTCCTGCCCCGTCACGCCCGCCGAAAACCGCCTGCCGCTGGCCGTGGAAGCAGGGGAGAGGCTGTAGGTTTTCGATGCTTCGTTCTTCGATGCTTCGATGCTTCGTAAAAGCGTTTCAGGCAATTTTTGCCCCAAACGCATACATAGGCAGCATCCGTGGCGTGCAACGCCACGAAGCATCGAATCACGAAGCATCGAAATGCTTATGTTTGCCGCGCATCAATTTTTTCCTATGATCTTGACAACACACTTTCGCATTCCGCTGGGCTGGCTTGGGCTGGCCGCTTTGGTTGGTTTGGCCGCGTGCCGAACCCCTTCCGACAAACAGACCGAGCAACAAACACCCGACAGCACCACGACAACCAACATGAGCCTGCAAAAAGAGACTTTCGGCACCTTGCCCGACGGCCGCACCGCCGACCTGTACACACTGACCAACGCCAAAGGCATGACCGTGAAAATCACCAACTACGGCGGCATTGTGACGCACCTGCTGGCACCCGACCGCAACGGCAAGGCTGAGGACATTGTGCTGGGCTACGACTCGCTGGCGGGCTACTTGAAAGAAACGCCTTATTTCGGGGCATTGGTGGGCCGCTACGGCAACCGCATCGCCAAAGGCAAATTCACGCTGGACGGCAAAACTTATACCTTGGCCACCAACAACGGCCCCAACCACCTGCACGGCGGTTTGGTCGGCTTTGACAAAGTGCTGTGGACAGTGGCCGACACCACGGCTCCGAACGTGTTGAAGCTCAGATATTTGAGTAAAGACGGAGAAGAAGGATACCCCGGCAACCTGTCGGTGGAGGTGACCTACACGCTGACCGACGAAAACGTGCTGCGCATTGACTACCGCGCCGCCACCGACCAGCCGACGGTGGTGAACCTGACCAACCACACGTATTTCAACCTGACGGGCAACACCCGCCGCGACATCCTTGACCACGAACTGGCAATCAAGGCCGGCCGCTTCGTGCCCGTTGACAAGACGCTGATTCCGGCCGGGCCGTTGAAACCCGTCCAAAACACACCGTTCGACTTCACCACGCCGCACAAGATCGGGGAGCGAATCAACGCCGACGACGAACAAATCCGTTTCGGCGGCGGCTACGACCACTGCTGGGTGTTTGACCAACCGGCCACCGGCACCCAATTGGCAACCGTGGCCGAGGCTTACGAACCCACCAGCGGCCGCACCCTGCAAGTGCGCACTACGGAGCCGGCCGTGCAGTTCTACTCCGGCAACTTTTTGGACGGCACCATTACCGGCAAGGGCGGCGTGATGTACAAGCATCGCTACGGCTTCTGCCTTGAAACCGAGCATTACCCCGATTCGCCCAACCGCCCGGATTTCCCATCGGTGGTGCTGCGGCCCGGACAGGAGTACCGTACCAGCACGGAGTATGTGTTTGGGTCGAGGTGATTTTGTAGAGGAAAGAGCAAAGACGAAAGAAAAAAAGATTGGCAGGCGTTTTGGGCAATTTTTGCCCAAAACGCCTTTACGCTACCCTTCCGGTTTCTCAATCCGAAAAATCCCTCCGCCGTACCAAAGCCCGACCGCTGAGGACCCATGGATTAACTTAATTGTGTATGAAAAAATTTTAAATTAATCGCAGATAAGTTATATTTGATTGCCGTTTTCAGTGTAGCCCGTCCGCCACATGCCTATTCCTGCCTCCATAAAGAACGATATTGATTTATGGGCCGCTTTCCAAGATGGCAAGGAATGGGCGTTGGAACACATTTATGTTTCGCATTACAAATACCTGCTCAACTACGGCCTGCGTTTTTGCCAAGACCGCAATTTGGTAGAAGACTATACGCAAGACCTTTTCATTGAATTATGGAAAAGCCGTGTTACCCTTAGCCAAACAAACTCTATCCGATTTTACCTGCTCAAATCGCTGCGCAACAAGATTTACCGCCAGAATCTGTACTACCGCTCCCGGTTCCAGCAATTGGCCGAAGAAGAGAATTATCCCTTTTTCGTGGAATACAGTTTTGAAGATTCGCTGATTGAGCAAGCAGTTTCGCAAGAACAAAGACAGCGATTAATTCAAGTGCTGAATACGCTGCCCGCCCGGCAGAAAGAAATCCTGTACCTGCGTTTCCACTCCGAGTTGAGCTATGAAGAAATCTGCTCGGTGATGGGCATTTCGTACCAAACGGCCCGCAATCAGTTCCACCAAGCCATCAAAGCCGTTCGGCAGGATATGGCGGTTGGCGTGGTGGTTTGTCTGGCTTTGTGCCAATCGGTTTTGCGCTGAATGGATGAAAGAGCAGACTTGACAGGTCTTTGAGAAGTTGGGTAAGATTCTGATTTGGGCGGCGTTTTAGGCAAAAACGCTTAAAACGCGCAGGCGAAACAAAATTTTAAACAACCTCTCCGACTTGCCAAGTCTTCAATTCCCCGTGTAACCCACCTCGCCGACAAACCTCTTTCCTACTCGGCAAACGTAAAATAGTATCCTCTAAAAAGTCAAAACCTGCCTTGGAATTAGCGTTTTAAGCATTTTTTGCCCAAAACGCTAACCCAAGCAAAACGCCTCCTATCATCCTCAAAAAAAAATTTATAAAAATTTCAATTTTCAATAGTACAAAAGTCTGCCGGTTGCCATTTAAGAAAAAAGACCTCCGTTCATGGCAGACTACCTCAACTATTCAATAGAAGATTTTGTAGCCGATGCGGATTTCCGGGAATGGGTGCTTCACCCGACTCCCGCGTCTGAACGGTTCTGGCGGGCATTTCAGAAAGAACATCCGCAACAAGCCGCCATTGTGCAACAAGCCCGCACCGTCGTGTTGTCCGTTCGGATGGATTGGCGGGAAGTCTCGGACGAGGAGGCACAGCAGTCTTACCGGCGGTTGCAGAGTCGTCTGCAAGAACAAGAGCAACCTGCGCGGGTTCGCCGCCTGATGCCTTACAAATCAATTGCCGTGGCGGCTACTGTGATTGGGATTCTGTTTGTAGCGGGTTGGTGGTATGTGCAGTCTGTTAGCAAAGTCCTCGTTCAAACGGCGTTTGGCGAAACCAAAACGGTTCAACTGCCGGATGGCTCCACTGTCCTTTTGAATGCCAATTCCAGTCTTGCTTACCAAAACAATTGGCAAGGGCAAGAACAGCGAACCGTGCAACTGACAGGTGAAGCTTATTTCAAAGTCAGTCACCAAGAAATACAGACATCGAGCGGCACGGCGGCGGTGAAATTCGTGGTGCAGGCCGATGATGTGAATGTGGAAGTGGTAGGAACGGAGTTTACGGTCAAAAATCGGCACGAATCCACACGAGTGTCGCTCTACAAAGGGAAAGTGCGGCTGCAATCGGCTCGCAACCGGCAGCCGGTATTGATGCAGCCGGGCGAAACGGCGGAATTTGATAAGATGCAAGGACAAATCACGCTTCGGAGCAAGCCCGCCGAAACCGCTTGGGCTTGGGAACAGAACAAGCTCGTATTCAAAGAAGCCACGCTCCGCGAAGTGGCCCAAACGCTGCAAGACAACTACGGCTTGACGGTGGAATTCGAGCAAGATTCGCTGGAAAAAATGCAATTCACCGGCGATGTATCTAACGGCAAAGTAAACGTACTCATCACCGCCATCGCCGAGTCGTTTGATTGCAAAGTAAGGCAGGAAGACAAGAAAGTGATTTTCTATAAATAAAAAACGTAGCACATGCTTCAGCCTGTGCGTCACGCCAAGGCGTGACTTCGCCACGGGGCAGGTTTCGCCTCTTGGAAAGATACTATTTCAGGATTGCGCTGCTTTTAAAAAATCCTATCGGATTTTGCACAGGCTAAAGCATGTGCTACAATCACAGCGTTTTGGGCAAAAATTGCCCAAAACGCCTAAACACATTATTCAAAAACACACGCACACCTTGATAAATACACATTACCGTAAAATAGTATCTTTTAAAAATGCAAAACCTCTCCTTTCCAAAAGCCAGCATTTGGAAAGGCCTGTTAAATGAAATAATCCTGACGCAACGGCCTTGTTGGCGCAAGGCGGCATCAGGATTAAGTGATACAATTTCAATAATGTTCAACAACAAAAGTAACAAAAACAACGGCTATTCGCAGGTGACTGCATCCGTCAGAGCCAACCAGCACCAACAACAGCCTAAGAATCAGCAGAAAACGGTTTTGCTCACGAACCTGCTCACTGAACTGGAAAACCGCTATCAGGTCAGGTTCAACTACAGCGTTGATTTGCTCAAAGGCGTGCAAGTCAACGCCGAAGACATTCGCAAGTACAAATCCATTGACAAGTCCCTCAACCAGTTGTTGGAGAGAAACACGCAGCTTCGGTGCAAGAAGATAGACAAAGACACCTACGTCATTGTCCGCAACAAGGAAAATATGTCCGAAAACACGTCCAGCACAGAAGCGACTTCGCCTGCCAACAACCTTGCCGGCAACACAGCGGCTGATTTCCAAAACCAAGCCGACGAGACCGTAGTTGCACCGCAAGCCATTCGCGTATCGGGCACGGTGACGGGCGAAAACGACGAGCCGATGGTGGGCGTAAGCGTTTCAGAGAAAGGCACGACCAACGGAACCGTCACGGACACACAAGGGAAGTATGCGTTGAATGTAACCGACGAAAAATCAGTGCTGGTTTTCAGCTTCATTGGTTACATCAGCGAAGAGATGACGGTTGGAAACCAAACCCAACTGAACGTAAAACTACAGCCCGATTTGAAGGCCCTGCAAGAGGTGGTGGTGGTAGCCTACGGCACACAGAAGCGAACCGACATTACGGGGGCCGTCGGGTTGGTGAATCCGGCGGAGGCTAAAAAAGTGCAGACCGCTTCCATAGCCGAGCAATTGCAAGGTCGCGTGGCCGGTGTGCAAGTGACCACCTCCGGCGAGCCGGGAGCTACGTCGCAGGTGCGGGTACGTGGCGTGGGCACGTTTACGGGCGGCAACCCGATTTGGGTCATTGACGGCGTGATTCTGGAAGGGTCGTTCCCCGATTTCAACCCCAACGATGTAGAGACGATTCAGGTGCTGAAAGATGCTTCGGCCACGGCACTGTACGGCTCACGCGGCATGAACGGGGTGATTATCGTGACCACGAAAAAAGGACAGCCGGGAGCCGTCAAAGTGGATTACAACGGCTATTACGGCGTGCAGAACATCGCCCGGCGGATTCCGTATGTCGGCGGGGATGAATTCCGGCGTTTGGCGACGGAAGCCTATCGGCTGGCTGGCAAACCCGCACCGGGGTTCAATCCGGGCGTAAATACCGACTGGCAGGAGGAACTGATCAAGCCGGGCGTGCAAACCGACCACAACGTTTCGGTTTCGGGCGGCAGTGAAAAAAGTACGTTTCTGGTATCGGCTGGGTATTTCAGCCAAGACGGAACTATTGTGGGGTCATGGTTCAAGTGACACCTGTTACGGGCAAACTGTGAAATTTGCAAAAGGCATTTTAGGATGTTTGTAGTTTTTTCATACTCCTTTTGATAGCACCTGTGAAAATTACTCGTTTTTAAGCATATTTTGTTACTTTTTTAAAATTAATTGCACAAACTTTATATAATTTTTTTTACAAAATATCTTATTTTTATTTAATAATTTGGAATTTAAAATCCATTTATATACCTTTCAGACTATTTGAAGTGCAGTTTAAATTTATTTTATATTTAATCTATGTGCCTTTTTTTGAGGTCTTTTTTTAAAGAAATAGAATTTATTTTT
>JALOMD010000190.1 GCA_025455595.1 Cytophagales bacterium
TACCACGCCGAGAAGTTCGTGATGATTTCGACCGACAAGGCGGTGAACCCGACCAGCGTGATGGGTGCCTCGAAGCGCATTGCCGAAATCTACATACAAGCCCTGAACGACGAACTCGCCAGCCGCCAGCACGACGACCCGCTGCAGTCCACCAAGTTTATCACCACACGGTTCGGCAATGTGTTAGGCTCAACCGGCTCAGTGATTCCGCGTTTCCAGAAGCAAATCGCATCGGGCGGGCCGGTCACGGTGACGCACCCGGAAATTACGCGGTATTTCATGACCATCCCGGAGGCGTGCCAGTTGGTGCTGGAGGCCGGTGCAATGGGACAAGGCGGCGAAATTTTCCTGTTCGACATGGGCGAGTCCATCAAAATCGTGGACTTGGCGAAGAAGATGATCCGGCTGTCGGGCCTAACGCTGGGCCGCGACATCCAGTTGGTTTTCACAGGATTGCGACAAGGCGAAAAACTGTACGAAGAATTGCTCAGTACAGAAGAAAACACGGTGCAAACGCACCACCCGCAAATCATGATTGCCAAGGTGCGGGAATACGATTTCAACCTTATTCAACAGCACCTGAACGAATTGAACCACTTGCTATCGGTGCAGGACAACGACTCGATTATCATGAAGATGAAGAAAGTGGTGCCCGAATACATCAGCAACAACTCCGTCTATGAACGCCTCGACCACATCCGGCAGGTGTAGATTCGTTTAACGTTTTGCGTTTATCGTTTGCCGTTTTGGGCGATTTTTGCCCAAAACGCAAAGCGGCGGGTTTGTACCCGCCGCTTTGCAAATTTCCGACCTCTGCCCCCCTTGTACTAAAACAAACCGAATGTTGCATATTTGAGAACTTGCAACAAGCTGATGTTCAATTATTTACTCAAGACTAAAGACGCAAGACTCATGACTTTTTAGTATTATTTCTGAACCGAATTCCGCAATGTTTCGAGTTCGGCCACCAGTTCTTCTTCGCGTTGCTGCGACTCGTGGTGCTTGCGTTGCATTTCCTCTTGCGTCGCCATCAATTCCTCCATGTTCTGCCGCATCTCTTCTTCTTGGGCACGCATCTGCTCGGTCAGGATGGTTGACTCTTCGAGCAGTTTCTGGGTGCGGATGTTCACCTTCACCGACGACAGCGTAGAGGCAATGCTTTCGGCGATTTTCTCCACAAACGCAATCTCGTGCTCGGCGAATTCATTGAACGAAGCCATTTCCAGCACGCCATAGACATTGTCGTTCACTTTCAACGGCACAATCAGGATGCTGCGCGGGTTGGCTTCGCCGAGGCCGGAGGTAATCATGATATAGTCGTCGGGCACTTCGGTCATGTAAACGTATTCGCTTTCCTGCCACACTTGCCCGGCCAAGCCTTCGCCTTTGTAGATTTTCTGTTCCACGTATTTTTTCTTGTCCCATGCGTAACACGCCTTCAGTTCAAGGAAAGGCTCGCCCGCCTCGTCGTTGACAATGTACAGCCCGCCTTGGTTGGCATGGGCATACTTGACCAGCCCGGAAATGATATCGTCGCAGAGTTGCTCAATGTCAGAGGTGTTCTGGCGCAGTACATCGCCGAATTTGGCCAAGCCCTCGGTGGCCCAGTTGCGGCGTTTGTCCTCCTCAGACACTTTGCGCAGGTTGTCGCGCATGTTCACCAAGGCGTTGCCCAGCACGTCTTTGTCGCTGAGCGGCTGGTGTTCTACGGTATAATTGCCCTTGCCGATGTTCTCGGCAAACAGCGAGGTTTCGCGCAGGCCGCCCGCCAGCTTTTCCACGGCTTCGGCCATTTCGCCCACTTCGTCGCGATTGAACTTGCGGTTTTGCTTTTCCGGCAGTTCGCCGAGGCTCAGTTTCTGGATAATGCCCCGCACGTAGCTGATGGGCACCACAATGTCGCGGCTCAGTGCCAAAGTAGCAAGCACGGCAAACAGCACCACAATCACCGCCGAAATAAGAATGACTTGCCGTACCAAATCGAAATTGGCGAGCAGCACTTCGTCGTTGAGGGCGGCTTCTTGGCCTTTTTCGATGATGACCCGATTAAGTTGTTCCAAGCAAGCCTGCGAACGCGGCAGTACTTCCGTTTCCAACGTCGTGATGGCCATGAACTTGGTGCCGCCGCCGTCTCCTTCATAGTCATCGAAGGTGGCCAAGCTTTCCATGATTTCTTTTTGCTTCAACTGTACTGTGTCGTACTGCGCCAGCACGCTGTCAACAAGCTTCCGCTGGCTTTCGGGCCAGTGGGTTTTCAGATTGTTGGTGTTTTCCTTTATTTTCGGGTATTCCGTGGCGTGCAGTTTTTTCAGCGCATCCTTGTCTTCTTGGTTGCTCTGTTGGTAAACCCAGTTGGTGACATAGCCTTTCGAGCTGATGATGGCGTTACGCAAGTCGCGCAGGGCCAGCGTCGAAGGATCGGCAACTTCGACATTGTGTTGGATGATGGCCGCGCTTTTGTTCAGCGTAAACAAACTCACCATTGCGTTCGCAATAAACAGCAACGTAAGCAGTGAAAAGCCGCCAATCAGTTTCTTGCGTATGGACCAGTGTCTAATGTTCATGGGCATTGCGTAACGATGGAGTGACCTAAAAATAAATGTTCAAATAGCTGTTTGAAGGAGCCAAGGGGGCCTTGTCACTTCAAAGATGTAGAACATTCGCGGAAAACGGATGTCACTGTTTGCGCCAGTGCTGCGGAGCGGTGTAAGATTGGTTGACGGGTAAAAGCAAACGCGACTTGCTTGCGTTTTTACGCACCAGATCGGCAAGGTTCCGGAGGGCGACAGCTTTCACGTCTGGTTACCGAAAACCTTTTCCAAGGCTTTTGAGAACGTATTAGGTTGGAATACAGAGGCTTTGGCACAAAAAAATAGGCGGAGACATGAAAGATGCCTCCGCCTGAAGATGCAAATATGCCGTTGTTTCTTACAAACCACACATTTGGCGTTTTTTTGCCAGAGAATGACCACTGGTGTTTTAGGCAAAAAACGCCCAAAACGGGATTGTCAAGGCGGTTGTGCCGCCATGTGTTTTAGACGATTTTTGCCCAAAACGCCTACTCATCACTTATCACTCATCTCTTAAATATTCAACGCCCCTTTGCCTGACGCGACCAAGCACGCTTCCTTGAACGCCTCGGTGTAGGTGGGGTGGGCGTGGCTCATCATGCCGATGTCTTCGGCGGCGGCGCGGAATTCCATCGCCACTACGGCTTCGGCAATCATGTCGGCGGTGCGCGGGCCAATCATGTGTACGCCCAGTATCTCGTCGGTTTCGGCGTGGGCCAGCACTTTCACCAGTCCGTCGGTGTCCATGCTGGCACGTGCCCGGCCCAACGCCTTGAACGGGAAACTGCCCGCCCGGTAAGGCGTGCCCTTGGCCTTGAGTTCTTCTTCGGTGTAGCCCACACCGGCCACTTCGGGCCACGTGTAAACCACGTTCGGAATCAGCAGGTAGTTGATGTGCGGGTGTTGCCCGGCAATGGTTTCGGCCACAAAAACACCTTCCTCCTCGGCCTTGTGGGCCAGCATGGCCCCGCGAATCACGTCGCCGATGGCATAGATGTGCGGCACTTCGGTTTGCATGTGGTCGTTCACCGTAATGCGGCCCCGCTCGTCAGCCTTGAGGCCGGCGTTTTCCAAGCCCAGTCCGTCCGTGTACGGCCGCCGCCCGATGGACACCAAGCAATAGTCGCCTTCCAATTCGAGGTTTTGGCCGCCTTTGGTGTTGTCGGCTTTCACCAGCACTTTGTCGCCTTTGTTCTCCACCGAAGTCACCTTGTGGTTGAAGTAGAACTCGGCTCCCAGTTTGCGAACGGCCTTTTGGAGTTCTTTGCCCATTGTGCCGTCCATGGTCGGAATCATGGCTCCGGCAAATTCCACGAAACTCACCTTGGCCCCCAGCCGGGCATACACCGAGCCGAGTTCGGCACCAATGACACCGGCACCGATGACAATCATGTGTTTCGGGATTTCGGGTAGTTTCAGGGCCTCGGTCGAGGTGATGACCCGTTTTTTGTCAATCGGCATACTGGGCAGCGAGGCAGGTTTGGAACCGGTGGCGATGATGATGTTTTTGCCCGTGATTTGCTGCGTCTTGCCGTCGGCGGCGGTCACTTTCACGGTGTTTTTGTCCACAAACGAACCCACGCCTTGATGAACGGTGATTTTGTTCTTGTTCATCAGGAATTCCACGCCTTTGGTGGTTTGGTCAACCACTTCCTGCTTGCGTTTGATCATCTGCGCAAAGTCAACCTGCATGTCCTTGATGGCGATGCCGTGCTGCGCAAACGTGTGGGCGGCGTTGAAATAATGCTCCGACGAGTCGAGCAATGCTTTGGACGGAATGCAGCCGACGTTGAGGCAGGTGCCGCCCAGCGTGGGGTATTTTTCGATGATGGCGGTTTTCATGCCCAATTGGGCGCAGCGAATGGCTGCGATGTATCCTCCGGGACCGGAGCCGATTACGATTACGTCAAAATCCATGTGTGCTAATTAAGAATTAAGAATGCAGAATTAAAAATTTAACTGCCAAGTCCTCAAATTGACTGATTTATATTGCTTCTACAATACGGTCAGTCTGTGATGAAAGCCTGTGTGATTTGATACTCGCATAGATAGACACAACCGTTTTGAGCGATTTTTGCCTAAAACACTGGTTGACGCAAAATATGCAGGCATTATGTATTCATATGCTTTTTCTCTTACCGTCAGATACGAAAACCTTCGCATTTGACGTGGGTATGGGGCATAATTTCAGTGAAATTTACCCGAAATCGGCTATTCATGCTTTTCAGTAGTATTAATGCCTTTACCGTTCAAAGTGTATCTGCCTTTTCAGTTGGCTTCCATAGATATCAAACACAACAAATGTCCATTGTAAAGTGGCTGAATGTGTATTCATTTGCCCAACAATTAGCAAATATTGTGTGTGTATATTTTCAGGAAAGTCTTTGTTGGTTTGATAGAGGACACTGGAAAAGTTATTGATTAAAATATTTTCGGCAACATCTTCTTTCTTTTCTGTAGGCTCATCAAAATTATAGGTGATAAGAACTTTCAAACCACTTTTGTAATATGTCAACTTGATCATTTCTTCGTAGCAACGCACCACATCGTTTTCATGTTCAATAAGCACATCATAATTTGTTGGGTAATCGCTCAGTTCAATAGTAGCCCCTAATATTTTCTTTTGAATGGAAGCAATTACGAAGCTTTTATAAGTGGACAGTGACATATCCACGTCACCATCTTCATTCCGGTGCTTTACATTTTGGCCTATTTTGTCTTTAAAGAATATTCCAAAAGGCGATTTTTCATTGGAACATGCGGCTGTCCCCAATACATTTTCAGTCCACGTTTTTGTTGATAAATAATATTTCTCTTTCAAGTTATGAGCATTGGAGAAATCTATCCAAATATCAATAAACCTGTCAGCGGTTATTTTCATTTACTGAATGAGCTTGAATAGTCAATGTTACGCGAGAGTTTACCGAAAATCGCCCAAAACGCCATTCAGAATCCATCCGTATTCAAAACCGTGTAGAGACAGGGCATGCCTGTCTCTACACGGTGTAACCGTTTTAGGCAAAAAACGCCCAAAACGCAATCTTCTCTAACAGATTACACCTCCAGCAGCAACCGCGTCGGGTCTTCGAGCAGTTGTTTGACACGCACCAAGAAACTCACCGCCTCGCGGCCGTCAATGATGCGGTGGTCGTAGCTCAGGGCCACGTACATGATGGGCCGGACGACGATTTGGCCGTCAACCACTACGGGGCGTTCCACGATGTTGTGCATTCCCAGAATGGCCGTTTGCGGCGCGTTGATGATGGGCGTGGAAAGCATAGAGCCGAAAATGCCGCCGTTGGTGATGGTGAACGTGCCGCCGGTCATGTCTTCGATGGTCAGCTTGTTGTCTTTGGCCTTGCCCGCCAGCCGCACAATTTCGGCCTCGATTTGGGCGAAGCTCATTTGGTCGGCGTTGCGGATGATGGGCACCACCAAGCCTTTCGGTGCCGAAACGGCGATGGAAATGTCGGCGTACTGGTGATAGACGATTTCGTCGCCGTCTATCATGGCGTTTACAGCAGGCCATTCTTGCAAAGCCACGCAGCAGGCTTTCGTGAAAAACGACATGAAGCCCAGCCCCACGTTGTGTTTTTCCTTGAATTTGTCTTTGTA
>JALOMD010000191.1 GCA_025455595.1 Cytophagales bacterium
AATCTCTTTGTCAGTGTGGTAGCGGAGCATTTCTCCAAGCTTCTCTTCAAGAAATTCCAGCACCGGCTCGTCGTCAGCATCTATTTTCATGAATTCCAACGCGGGCAAAAGCACCGATTTCACGCCTTCCTCCTCCAAATACGCCGTGAACATTTGCGTGGAAAGGATTTCGCCCTCGGCGGCAATTTCCTTCTCTTGCTTCAGCGTGAAAGGCTTCACCTTCACCAACGACCGGATGAAACCGAACTCGTTGTCAATGATGGTCTTGCCCTTTTCGTAGGCGGCTTCGGTTTTGTACAATTCCTTGATAAAGGCCGCGTAATGGGCGTAAAGCGTATCTATTTTTTGCGTGGCTTCGGCATCGTTGTTTTGGTACAGCGACTCGGCAATGGAAAGCAAGGCGTTGGTGGTGCCCGACAGTGCCGACAATACCACGATTTTGGATTTTCCGTCTTGGGTAATCAGGTTTTTGATGGCGTGCATCCGTTCGGGTTTGCCCACTGAGGTGCCGCCGAATTTCCAGACTTTCATACTTGACAATTTTGAATGAGTGAATGACGAATGATTGAATAGTTGTTGTGCTGCTTAATGTTGTATTATCCTGTGGCGTTTCGGACATTTTTTGCTTAAAACGCTTGTTTGTCTGTATTTGGCCAGAGATTTCACAGAGTCATGGTTTAGAAAACTCATCTGTACAATCTGTACCAACTTATGGTAGTATGACTTTCGCTTGTAACTCCGAATGTTATTCGGAGAACACGCCAAGCGTGTTTTTGCCACCGCAAACCATCCTACGGATGGTCTCTGAATAACATTAGGAGTTACAGAAAATGCTTCTTTTCTACATAAGTAAGTGTTAGCGTTTTAAGCACTTTTCACCCAAAACGGTAACAAATAGACTGTACAATCAGCCATTCAACCATCAATCATTAGAATTGTAACATTTTAATGGCGGTAATGGCGGCTTCGTCGCCTTTGTTGCCGTGCTTGCCACCCGCCCGGTCAAGGGCTTGTTCCAGCGTGTTGGGTGTCAGCACGCCGAAAATCACGGGCTTGCTGTATTTCAGGCCCACGTTTGTGATGCCGTGCGCCACGGCTTCACAAATGAAATCGAAGTGCTTGGTGTCGCCTTGGATGACACAGCCGATGCAAATCACCGCGTCAACGTCGTTGCGGGCGGCCATCCACTGCGCACCGAGGCTGAGTTCAAAGCTACCCGGTACGTTCTTTCGGACGATGTTTTCGGGCTTCGCGCCTTCTTTCAGAAGCGTTTGGTATGCGCCTTCGTACAGTTTTTCGGTCACCTCGGCGTTCCACTCGGCCACGACAATGGCGAACGTCTTGCTTGAGACATCAATGCTGCTCTGCAACGAATAGTCGCTCAGGTTTTTGAGTGCGGTTGCCATGTTCGTTTATCGTTTTGCGTTTTGGGCGTTTTTTGCTTAAAACGGCTCATTGTCAGAACCTTGATTCGTGGGATTAAAAGATTATCCTGATTATTCGCTTTTCAATCAAGGAAATCCCAAAATTCGACGAATCACGGTCATGACAAATTGCGTTTTAAGGAGTTTTTGCCCAAAACGCCAGCCTTACATTAAGACAAACTCAATCTTGCGTATTTGAAAAATGCTAATCAATGAACAGTCAATGCTTTTACTCAAGACTAAAGACGCAAGACTCATGACTTTTCACATTGGACAATAAAAAAGGATAAAGCGAGGGGCTTTATCCTTTTTCGGGTTTGGCACGTTGAATAAAATCAATCAGTTCCCGGCCAAACCCTCCAGTTTGGATTTGTATTTCTTGGCCGTATTTGCTTCGGCAGCGTCTTCGTACTGCGTGATAATCTTGTTGTAGGCTTCGATGGCCTTGTCGTTCTGCTTGTTGATTTCGTAAGCCAACGCCAATTTGAGCAGGTAGGCGGGCGTAAAGTATTTGTTCGGCTCGTAGTTTGCGGCTTTCTCGTAATACTCGATGGCTTCGCCAGCTTGCTTTTTCTCCAAATAAGCATCCCCAATCAAGCTGTAGGCGCGGGCTTGCAGCAGCAGATCGTCGGCGTTGAAGTCTTTCAGATGCGAAATGGCATCGTCGAACTTGCCTTGTTTGAGTAGGGCCACACCGGCATAAAAGTGCGCCAAGTTGCCCGCCTTGGTGTTGCCGTAGTCGTCGGCAATCTTGAGCAGCCCGTCGTTAAGGCCGTCGCCGTTCAGGGCTTTTTTCAGCGAATCAGCCTCGAAATAGCTTACGGCACGGAACATGTATTTCTGGGCTTCGGCCTCTTGGTTGCGGGTGTAATAACGGTAGAAGAAAATGCCACCCACCAGCAACGCGACAACCGCCAAGCCGCCCAGCAGCAGATTCCGATTGCGCTGCACAAAGTCCTCGGCAGTATCCAAACTCAGTTCCGGGGCGTTTGCGGGAGTTTCAATCGGCTGATTGACAGTCGCTTCTGTTGTTTTCTTAGCCATTTTTTTAATAAAACAGGTTCTCGTCCGATTGCACAAAATGCACGCTGCGAGAATGGGCTGCGAAGTTACGGCAAAAAAGATTCAGGGCAAAGTTTTTTTTGGGTCTTGATCTTGGGTAATTACACCTGTTTTTCTGGTAACTTCCAAATACTTTTGGGCAAATCGCTGACCGATGGTCAAATAAGCTGATGTTGTATAATGGATGCTACCAGTTTGGTAAGGCAAGTCGTCTGTTTTAATCATTCCAACGTTTTGCAAGTTGACTGCCGCCTGTTGTTGCTTCACTTTCTCCCACAATTCGTAGTTCGGCACATGGCCTAACTGGGCAAAAATTACAGGCAACTGCGGCAGGCGTAGGTCGTTGCGAGTATCCGCGACAAACTTCTCAAAGTGTACTGCCCAGTCTGTCGGATGATCTGACACATCTCCTTCTGCATCGTTTTCGCCTTGGAAAAAGAGCAACCCGGCCAGTTCTCCTTGTAAGGAAGCAGCTTTGGCTAACTTTATCATTTTAGCATACAGGGAGTCGTCTTCGACGTGCCGCTGCCATTGGCCAATGTTAGTGCCCCCACGTGCGCAGTTGACAACACCGACTGATAAGGAGGTGTCCGTATCAATAAGTGCTTTTGCAAAAGCAATGGACGGTCCCACCCTGTTTCCTCTTACAGGTTCTTTACCTATTTTCCACCTATATTCTTTATGGTCAAACACGAAAACACGGTTGCGCGTATCAACAGGCGTGTAGTCGGCCAAGGGGCCATCTCCTTCCATGTTAGACTGACCAGCCAATACGAAAATCTTCAGTTTGCCTCTGTGTGCTTGGGGGATGGCGAACGGTTGCGGTTTCTTTGGCCCTCTCAGTCTGTACATCAGACGCTCCGTAAAATTGCATTGCTCGGCTACCACTCCAAGGATGAAAAACAACAATACCAGCACTGAACCGAACAGAAGGAATCCGACTTTTTTCATGTACTCAACTCGTTTTAACGGTTTCGACTACAGGCAGCGTTTTGGGCGTTTTTTGCCCAAAACGCCGCTCTACGACATGCTTATTGGCACCGAAGGAGTTCGGTGGTGAGGCCTTACAAATGTACAACTTGGTTTCGCATAAAAGACTCAACCGCCGCAAACGCAGCCCGCGTGGTATTGACGATTTCCGCAAACGGAATGGGCGGCTGGCCTCCGTTTCGCAAGAAAGCAAAGTATTGCTCGAACTGGGCTTGGTGTCCTTTGTCTTGCCGCCCCGAAACCGACGAAAAACCCTTGAAACCGTAGCCTTCCAACTTTCGGAAATTGTCCAGCACCAGCACGCGGCCTTGCGAATAGACTTCAAGCCGCTCCTTGGCGTACGACTTATGCCCGTTGGCAAAATAATTGACTACGCCTTGCGAACCATTGGCGCATTTGAGCAGGATGCTCACGTTGTCGGCGTTTTGCGCGGGATGAATGCCCAAGGCCGAAGCCGCCACTTCCACAATCGGGCTGCCTGCGAAAAACTGCACCAAATCTATGAAATGGCACGCCTCGCCGATGATGCGGCCGCCGCCCACGGCCGGGTTTTGCGTCCAGTGGTTAGACGGAATGAAACCAGCGTTTACAGCGGCAATAATATTAATTGGCTCGGCGGTGTTGCCCAACAGCCGCTTGGCTTTCTGCGACAACGGCGCAAAGCGTCGGTTGAAACCCACCATGACCGAAAGTTGCGTTTTGGCCTGCTCGTCAACGATTTCGGCTAATTCGGCTTCGGTCAAAACCAGCGGTTTTTCTACGAAAACGTGCTTGCCCGCCCGCAAGGCTTGCTGCGTTTGGGCGGCATGCAGATTGTGTTGCGTGGTGATGATAACCGCCCCCACTGCCGGGTCGGACAGCACGTCTTCATAACGGGTGGTGCTTTGCGCGATACCGTGTTTGCGTGCCAAGTGCGTACCACTCACGCCTGACGCACTCACAATGTGCCGCACTTGGACTTTGGTTTTGCCCAAAGCGGGCAGTAAGGTCATTTTGGTGAAATTCCCCGCTCCGATAATAGCGACGGCCCCCTCACGGCCTCCCCCGAAGGGGGAGGGGTTGGAAAGCCCTGCCTTTCGGAAAGAGTCGGAAGAGACCTCTACGGAAGTTTTGAAGTCGGGGTTGTCAGGGTAACGAATAATGGAAGCGATGGAGCGGGATTCCCCGATGTTTTGGTAGATTTTTTGAAAATCCGCCAGTTCAACCGCTTCGGTAACGAGCCGTTTCACGTCCAAGCGGCCTTTGGCAATGGCATCGAGGACAGTCCGAAAGTTGCGGTTTTCGGTCCAACGAACAAACGGCAGCGGATAGTCAACGCCGCGTTTTTCGTATTCGTCGTCATAGCGACCCGGCCCGTAGGAGCAGGAAACCTGAAAGGTTAGTTCTTTCTCGTAAAAATCGGCTCGGTTGATGTCCAGCCCAATCACCCCAACCAAAACAATCCGTCCGCGTTTGCGGCTCATTTGCGCGGATTGCGCAATCAGTTCGTTGCCTTTTGCCGAAGCCGTAATGATGACGGCATCCACACCGATGCCGTCGGTATGCCCCATCGCAATTTTTACGGGGTCGCCGCCTTCAGCGAGGTTATACGCCAAAACACCTTTTTCGCGGGCCAACTGCAGTTTGTTTTCGTCAAAATCAAACCCGATGACCGTGCAACCGTTGGCCAGCAATAGCTCGCAGGTAATCAGGCCAATCAAGCCCAAGCCCGATACCACAATTGTTTCGCCCAGCGTCGGGTTTGCCAACCGGATGCCCTGCAAACCGATGGAACCAATGACGGTGAAAGCAGCTTCGTCGTAAGAAACGGCATCGGGAATGCGTGCCACCAAGTTGCGCGGCACACATACAATCTCGGCATGAGGGCCGTTGGAGGCCACCCGGTCGCCGGGTTTGAAATCCGTCACCCCTTCGCCCACTTCAATCACTTCGCCCGCGTTGCAATAGCCCAAAGGGAGCGGCTCACCGAGACGCGTGAACACGGCTTCCAGCGTCGGCATCAGTCCGTCGGTCTTGACTTTATCCATCACCTGCCGCACTTTGTCGGGCTGCTGCCGCGCCTTTTCAATCAGATTCGACCGTCCGAACTCCACCAACATCCGTTCCGTCCCCAGCGAAACCAGCGACCGGTGTGTTTTGATGAGTACGTGGCCTTTGCGCACCAACGGCCGGGGCACTTCTTCCAAAATGGTTTCGCCGGTTTTAAACGACTGGATGATTTGCTTCATTGACAATTGCGATTCAATCTGTCGGCTGTATTCCGCTTTGTTCACTGAGTTTTTCAACATTCCCTATGCCGCAGTAACAGTACCGATATTTCAAGGAAAGGCAGGAGGTCGCGTTTTGGGCGTTTTTTGCTTAAAACGGCCATCTATTGCTTACAAACGGAGATTCGCTGCAATCAACCGACAAACTCCTTGACAATAAAAATCGGACGGTTTTGCACTTCGCGGTACACCATGAACAAATACTCACCGACAATCCCCATGAACACCAACTGAACGGAACCCAAGAAATATATGCTGAGAACAATTGACGACCAGCCCGGAAGAGCCGTCCCAAGAATTTTGTCAATTATTGTGTACACGCCTGCGGCAAAAAATATAATCATTCCCAGCAGGCCGGTGTACAGACAAAGTTTCACCGGAAGGTTGGAGAAAGAAAAGATGGCACTAACAGCCAAGCTGGCGAGTTTCCGAAAGCTCATT
>JALOMD010000192.1 GCA_025455595.1 Cytophagales bacterium
TGCGCCACAAACTCCGTTGACCAGTAATAGTCCAGCCCGATTTCGCCCACGGCCACGAACGGACGTTTGCGCAGCCACTCTTCGGCCAGGGCCAGTTCCTGCTCAAAATCCGCCGCAATGCTGCACGGATGCACGCCCATCATGGCGTGGCATTGGCTAGGGTAACGGGCCTCCAAGTCCATCATGCCCGCCACCGATTCGCTGTCCACGTTGGGCATGAACACGTCCGTCACCCCGGCGGCGAAGGTGCGCCGCAACATGGCCTCCCGGTCGGCATCGAACTGGCTGCTGTAAATGTGGGCGTGGGTGTCAATGAAACGCATTATTCTGAAGTACGAGGTACGATTTACGAAGTACGAATTTTAGGTCAGAGGTTAGAGGTCAGATGCGTTTTTGGCGTTTTTTGCCCAAAACGCGTGCGTGTTGTGGCAGCCTGTCCCGACCTGTCGGGATGACTGAGATAGGATGAGTTGTGGGTGCAGTTCGGGTCATGCCACGACTATCTTTCCGAGCCGACACGCGTTTTGGTCAAAAATTGCTTGAAACGCGTGTCGGACAAACGCGGCCCGGCTCATTGTCTGGACGGGAGACAGGGCATGCCTTGTCTCTACTCGTTGCCTCGCGTTCCAAAGTCTTCCTGCCCTGCGGGATGACCTGTGTATTTTCACTGACGACTAACCACTAACGACTGTCCACTTTTTCTGACCTCTGCATTCTGACCTAATACCGCCTCCCTTTCCAGACGGTGGGAACGGGCAGATAATAATAAAACAACGTGATGCAAGCCCCGAATACATGGTAGAACGGGTAAAGCCACACCCAACGCAACAGTTTGTATTGTTGCAAGGTTCGGGCGGCTTGCGACAACACCCACATTTGCCCGCACATGAAGCCGAGCCACACCAAGCCCGCCGCCGACGGATTCGCCCACGCCAGCATGCCCAGCAACGGCAGCAGCACCACGGGCAGAAACAACAGCAGCCGCAAGTACCATTGGGCCTGCAAGGCTCCGTAGGCCCAGCGTTTGCGTTGCTGCAGCCACGTTTGCAACGTGGGCATGGCAATGGTAATCGCCACGGCATCAGGCAAATACACTTGCCGGAAGTCGTATTTTTTCGCCAAAATCTCCCGGAACAGTTGGTAATCTTCGGTAATGGAAAAAGGCAAGTTTTCGTAGCCGCCCGTGGACTCGTAGGCAGGTCGCGTCACGGCCATGTTGTTGCCCATCGTGGTCACCGGGATGTTGTGGGCCGCCAGCCGGTTCACCACGTACAGGGCATACGCCCAGTCCAGGGCCTGCATCGCCGCCCACGCCCCGTCGGCGCGGGGCACGGTCACGCCGGTTACAACGCCCACATTCGGTGCAGCGGCGGCCAGCATCGTCTCAATCCAATGACCGGGAACCGTTACGTCGGCATCAGTGACGAAGAAGACCTCGCCACGGGCCGCACGGGCCAGGTGGGCCAGCACGTTTGCCTTGCCGCGTGTATGGCCCATCTGGCCGGTGATTTTCTGGCAGCGAAAATGCGGCTTGTCTTGGATGAAATCGCGGACAATGGCAGCCGTGCCGTCGGTGGAGTTATCGTCGCCGATGCAGATGTCAAGCCGGTCGGCGGGGTAAGTCAGGGTCGCCAACGACTGCAAGCACGCCAGAATGTTGTCTTCTTCGTTGCGAGCCGCAACCAAGACGGACACAAGCGGCAACGGCGGGTTAGGGTTCATCAGGTGTATTGTCCGCAAAAATACGAAATTAAGTGTTGAGTTTTTGGTCTTGCTCTTGAGTGATGAATTATGGATGATGCAGGCTGAATGCGGAAGATTGCTTATCTTTCACCATTATTGGCCCGGCTTCTCATGGCTTCGACCAAGGGAAGCCGGGCGTTTTGGCCGATTTTTGCTTAAAACGCATAAGCGTCTGGCCTACAGCCGGTTCGCCTGTCTTTCCCAATTCTTTTTCATCATCCTCTACCTCTTATGGGTACATATCATCTGAGCATTACTCTCTGCTTAACGGGCTTTGTCTTGCTGACGACAGCCTGTCGCAAGGAAGACCAGCAGGCCCCCGCTCCCACTCCGATTCCGCCCGTGACCATCGAGTACAGTTTCGACACGACGGCTGTGTTTTGGGGCGACGAGTTCGATTATACCGGCGCACCGGAGCAGTCGAAGTGGGGCTACGAAGTGGGCGGCGGCGGTTGGGGCAACAACGAGCTACAGTACTATACCCAAGGCCAAAACGCCCAAGTAACGGGCGGCAACTTGGTGATTGAGGCTCGCAAAGAGTCGTTCGGGGGCCGCGAGTACACATCCACCCGCCTGATTTCCAAGGACAAAGGCACGTTCACTTACGGCCGCGTCGAGGTGCGGGCCAAGTTGCCGTCTGGCAGGGGCACGTGGCCTGCCATTTGGATGCTGGCGAACAAGCAGGTTTACGGCAACACTTACTGGCCCGACAACGGCGAGATTGACATCATGGAACACGTGGGCTTTGACCCGAACGTGGTGCATTTCTCCATCCACACCAATGCCCTGAACTGGACGAAGCAAACGCAGCAAACGGCCAAGACAAACGTACCCACCGCCTTGACCGACTTCCACGTGTATCGCCTCGACTGGACTCCCGTGGGCCTGAAAGGATACGTGGACAATCGGCTTTACTTCGATTTTCCGAACGGACGCGGCGGTTGGCAGGTATGGCCTTTCGACCAGCCGTTTTTCATGCTGTTGAATATTGCCGTAGGTGGCAACTGGGGCGGCCAGCAAGGCGTTGACGACAGCGTTTTCCCGCAACGGCTGGAAGTGGACTACGTGCGGGTGTACAAGTTGGTGGAAAAGCGCAAATGAAAAACCGATGCGTTTTGGGCATTTTTTGCCCAAAACGTATGGCTTTCCTCCCAATCAACCATTCAACAATCCGGCCATTCAGCCATTCACCCTTTCGTCTCGCTGAAGTTAATCTCCGTATTGTCGCCGATGTTCAGGCTTTGCACCATGCCGCGCAGCGAACTGTCGTTGCCGATGATGGAGCGGTTCAGCAGCGTGTTCTCCAAGGCACTGAACGAGCCGATGATGCTATCACGAATGACCGACGAACGAATCACCGTGTTGTCGCCCACGGCCACGTTCGGGCCGATGATGGACGAGACCACCGTGCAGTTTTCGCCGATGCTCACCGGCTGGATGAAGATGCTGCCCGGAAAACCCTCGTAGTCAATACGTTTGAACTCGGCGCGGTTCATCAAAATGGCGTTGGCTTCCAGCAGTGTTTCCTTGCGACCGCAGTCGTACCAGTTGGTCACCTCAATGGTGGTCATTTTGGCCCCGTCCTCCACCATCTTCATCAGTGCGTCGGTGAGGTGGTACTCGTTCTGCGTCTTCACTTGGTTCTCGATGATGTGCTGCAACGCCGCCAGCAGAGCCGCAATGTTGGTGATTTTGTAAATGCCCACCAATGCCAGGTTCGACTTCGGGATGCGCGGCTTTTCCACCAACCGCTTGATCATCCCCTGGCTGTCCAGTTCGGCAATGCCAAACGAACCCGGCGTGTCCACTTTCTTCACGCCCAGCATCGAGTACGGCGAGGCAAGCAGCGTTTGCAAGTCCAGCGTCACAATGGTGTCGCCCAGCACCACCAGCACTTCTTTTTCAGCCTTGATATACTCGCGGGTGAGCCAAATGGCCTGTCCCAGTCCTTCGCGCGGCTCTTGGATGACGTACGTAACCGACAAACCCGGGTATTGCTCCGAGATGTATTTCTCGATTTTGTCGCCCAGATAGCCGATGACGAGGATGAAGTCGCGGATGCCCGCCGCAATCAGGTCGTCCATGATGTACGACAGGATGGCCTTGCCCGCCACCGGAACCAAGGCCTTGGGCTGGGTGTGGGTGTGGGGCCGCAACGCAGACCCTACGCCGGCTACCGGTATGATTGCTTTCATGAATATCCAGTCTTGGGTCGTGAGTAGTGAGTCTTGGGGAAAAAGCTTGAACCGCGTTTGCAACCAATGGCACCCGTGCGTGAAAACTTGATGTAATATTGCAATCAAATGTGGTATTTTTCTACATCGCAATTGAAAAAGAGCCGTGCTTCTTTGAGCCTAAAACTATGAAGTTTGCGGCATTATTGTACAAAAGCTTCCTTGGACTTTACGCGAGGCTTCAAGTTATCCACAAAAATAGCCGATTTACACACTTGCATAATTGTTTGGTTGTTAGTTTCTTGTGAGCGTATTTACGTGGTGTGTGGATAAACACCCGCCGTGTGTGGATAAATTTGATTTTTCCAAGCCCGTTTTTGGCCTTGCAGTCCGCTCTTTTCATCTTATCCGCAAGGCAGTTGTTACAAAAGAAATGTGTTTTGTATGTTTTCAAAATAAAAAACAGCGGACAAAGAATCTAATACAGATATTTTTGCCCCAGCAATGGTACCAGTTGATTGTCAGTCACCTGCGTATTTTATGGCAGTCAGTGCATCTTTCCTTATTCTTCAACCGTATAGTATTCCGTACTTCCACAATCAATATTTCACCATGAAAAAAAGCTTGTTTTTGTTCGTTGTTTTGATCTTGTCGGTGCTCTCGGCTGACGTTTACGCCCAGAAGAAAAGCAAAGAAGACAAGGCGTTGGAAAAAGAGTGGAAAAAGAAAATCAAGGACTTGGAGCCGATGCAGTTGAAAGCCCTGTACGACGAAAAAGATGCCTTGAACAAAGAAAAAGCCGACCTGAACAGCCGCGTGGTGGACTTGGAAACGCAACTTAGCGACAAAAACGCCGAAGTTGAAAAAGCCAAGGCTCAGTTGCAGGAAAGCGAAAAACAACTCACCGAGGCCAAAACCGCCGCCCAGAATGCCGCCAAAAACGGTTCCGGCTCGCCCGTGACGGCCAACGGCGTGGTGTTCAAGGTGCAGGTGGGGGCGTTCAAGAACAAGGACTTGACCAAGTATTTCCGCAACAGCAAAAACTTCAGCGGCGACGTTGATGCCGACGGCACCAAGAAATACACGCTGGGCTTCTTCGGCGACTACTGGGAGGCCGAGAATTTCAAGAAATACCTCCGCGAGATGGGCGTGAAAGACGCTTGGATTGTAGCCTACAAAGACGGCAACCGCGTGGAAATCAAGGATGTGCTGGAAAGCACTACCACCACGGCCGTACCGAAATAAAGTCGTCAGTCGCCAGTCGTCAGTTTGAGGATATTTACAGCCCCACCTGTTGTGTTCAGGCGGGGCTTTTCTTTTGCGTTTTGGGCAAATTTTGCCCAAAACGCAAAGCGGCGGGCACAAAACCCGCCGCAACGAAAACAGAGATATCCTCTGAATTCTGAATTCATAATTCTGAATTAAAATCGCACTTCCGTTCAGGCGTTTGCCAACTTGCTTTCGATGTAGTCCACGGCCTGGCCCACGGTCTTGAGTTGCTCGCCTTCCGTGTCGGGGATGCGGATGTCGAAGGCTTGCTCGAACTCCATGATGAGTTCGATGTAGTCCAGCGAGTCAATGCCCAAGTCGCGGATGAAGTTGGCCGTGGGCGTGATTTGCGATGCCTCGATGCCCAGTTTTTCCACCAGCATCGAAGTCACTTTCTCTTGTACATTTGGCATAGGTTATTGACGGAAGCGTTTTGGGTCGGAAGGAGTGCAGCCTGTTGACAAGCGGCGCAAAGTAAACAAATATAGGGCTTACGCAAAAACTCGTTTTCAGTTTACGGTTTATCGCTTTCAGTTTACCGTTTTAGGCAATTTTTGCCCAAAACGCTTGATTGTCAGAACCCTGATTCGTCGGATTAAAGGATTGCCTTGATTGTTCGCTTTTGAATCAAGATAATCTTTTAAGCAGTCGAGCGAAAGTTTTCGGGGATTTGCATTTGGGATTACAAATCCCCGGCAGCCGGGTTCGGGATTGCAAATCCCGAACAGCCTTTTGCTCTTTCGGATTTGCAATCCGAAAGCAAACTGTCCCGAATCTGTGATTCGACACCGAACACACCATGACTTTTGCTTGACCTCTTAATCCGACGAATCATGGTTCTGACAAAAAACGTTCGACTACCGCAAATCGTATAGAAAACCGCCTTTCTCATTGAAAACAAACAATCTTTTTCCCGCCTGCAAGGCGAAACGAGCCGCTTGTGGCAGCGTGATTTTCCGTTGGGTTTGCGTGTACAAGTCGTGGAAATAGAC
>JALOMD010000193.1 GCA_025455595.1 Cytophagales bacterium
AACTGGGGCGTGACGGTCATCAAGTCGTATCTGCCCAACGACAACTCGGCGTATTTCAACGTGGATTTGAACCTGATCGACTGGCTGCGGCAATATTCGGTGGAGAAGGACGAGACATTTATCCGGGGTTTTTTGGGCCGGATGCTGTTCACCGGCGAGGAAACGCTGAAAAAATGCACCGTGCTGTCGGGCGGCGAAAAGGTGCGCTGCATGATTTCGCGCATGATGCTGCAAAACCCGAATTTCCTGCTGCTCGACGAACCGACCAACCACCTCGATCTGGAATCCATCACGGCGTTCAACAACTCGCTGAAAGATTACAAAGGCGGCGTGATTCTGGCCTCGCACGACCACGAGTTTTTACAGACGGTGGCCAACCGCATCATTGAAATTACGCCCGCCGGTGTGATTGACAAGATGATGACTTTCGACGAGTACATCCTCAGCCCGGAAATCAAAGCCCAACGCGAGGAAATGCACCAGTTGAGTCTGTCTTGATTTTCTGTCAAATTACTGTAATTTCACAGGCGCAGGCGTTTTTGTCCGCGCCTTTTTTGTTTGGATTCTGTGTATGGCGTTTTGGGCAAAAATTGCTCAAAACGCCATACTTGTCAATATATTTCACAATCTTTCAATGACCTGTTTCGATAGTCCGGTCACTTCGACAATGAAATCAATATCCATTCCTTTTCTTTTCAGATTTTTAGCCACTTCCAGCTTTCCTTCATCAAAAGCAGTGTCAATGACTCCCTTCAAATCTCTGTAGATTTTCAGACTGTTTTCGTAAACGTCCAATTCGGCTTGTCCAAGGTTGGCGATTTCCGCTTTTTCAAATGCTTTTGCAAACACCTCGTCTGTAAATATGGCCGGAATCGTTTGGAAATCCTCCAAATGTTTGATGAAGAAAAGCCACTTGTCGAGGCGAGTGTCCAAGTCATTCTCGGATTTCTTGAAATTCGGCATTTCCAGATAGATGTAGGTGAGCTTGTCGTAAAACACCTTGCCGTTTTGGTTTTTAAGCTTGATGGTGTGAACCACTTCGCTTTTTTCAGGCTCCGACTCGTAATCATCAAATGTAAAATCCAATATCCCTATACAGTAAACCGCCTTCAAGTTGTAATTCCATTCGCCTTGTTCCGCCTGTTCCCTGATTGGAAAAGTGGAATAATAGACGGTTCTTTCCTTGAAATAGTTCTGTTTCGCTTTTTGCAACTCGACTATGAACTTTTCGCCGTTCTCGTTTTCACAATAAATGTCGTAAATCGCTTTTCTGTCGGCATCAACCTGCCCGAGTTGCTCGGTGTTTTTGAAAGTCAAATCAACAATCGGTGTCGACTGCTGTAGCAATGCATTCAGAAAATCAATCAGGAGCGGTTTGCTGGCTTCTTCGCCGAATATTTTTTTAAATCCGAAATCAGTGAACGGATTGATGTACTTCGCTTTCATTGCTCAAGTCATGGTTGGTTGAGCAAATTTACGGCTTAATTGCGTAAGATTCTGCTGGCCGCTGTATGGTTGTGCAAGCTGGGCGTTTTGGGCAAATTCTTCGAAAAACGCCTAAAACTACCACAACCCGCAAATCTCTTGTATGTTTGAGGCCGTTCTCGGTGTAGATTCGGCTAAAGTCGAATTGAGTGATTAAAACCACAATCGTACCGCTCAACACTTACGCCGATGATTCGGCTGAAGCCGAATCCACAACGTTTCGCGGCATTCCAATCATCATTCCAAGCATACTAACTTACGACTTACGACTCACCACTTTCACATGACCTTGACCTCTCCCACCCGCAGTTTGCTCACCAGCCGCGTTGCTGTTTCGGTGTTCTTCTTCGTCAACGGCTTCCTGTACGCCAACTGGACGGCGCGTTTGCCCGAACTGCAGAAGTACTTCGGCGTAACCGATGGGCAACTGGGCACCATCCTGTTTTGCGTGGCGTTGGGTTCCATGGCGGCCATGCCGTTGGCGGGCTGGCTCGGCGGCCGTTTCGGGTCGGATGCCGTCGTTCGGGTCACGGGGCTGTTGTTTTGCGCAGCCATTCCGTTGGTGGCGGTTTCGCAGAACGAATGGGTCATCCGTCTGTGTTTTTTCTGTCTCGGCGCAGCCTCCGGCTCCATGGACGTGACCATGAACGGGCAGGCCGTCTTGGTGGAAAGGCTGTGGGGAAAAGTGATTTTCTCGTCGTTCCACGCCGTTTTCAGTATCGGGATGGCACTTGGTGCACTGGCTGGGGCGGAATTCTCCAAATACGGCGTGTCGTTGCAGCCGCATTTGCTCATAATGGCCGGGGCGGGCGTGTTGGCGATTGTGTGGGCTTCGACGCAACTCATCAAAGACCCGCATCCGCACACGGAAATTGAAAAAAACGCCGAAAACGACAAAACCGACCGTCTTTCGGCCCTGAAAGCCATCTTGCCGTTCGGCCTGATTGCGTTCTGCTGCATGACGGGCGAAGGCTCGATGATGGATTGGTCGGCGATTTACATGAACAAAGTGGTGGGGCAAAACGAAGTCGTCAGTGCTTGGGCATTCGGCACGTTCGGCGTTTCCATGACCATCGGCCGCACCTTCGGCGACTACCTGATTGCAAAGCTCGGCAAGGAAAAGCTGATGCTCATTGACGCGTTCATAGCCACCGTCGGGCTGGGCATTGCCCTTGCGTTTGCGTCGGTTTGGGCTACGTTTCTG
Organism: Cytophagales bacterium; assembly: GCA_025455595.1. GTDB lineage: Bacteria > Bacteroidota > Bacteroidia > Cytophagales > 172606-1 > Xanthocytophaga. The sequence goes on from JALOMD010000193.1 coordinate 2,690, forward strand.
GGCTTTTTCCTCGTGGGCTTGGGCGTTTCCACCATCATACCCATTGTGTTTTCGTCGGCGGGCAATATCAAAAACATATCGCCGTCGGTGGGCATTTCAATGGCTACGTCTATCGGCTACACGGGCTTTTTCGTCGGGCCGCCCACCATCGGCTATCTGGCCGATGCGTTCGATTTGCGGATAGGGCTTGGCTTCGTATTGTTTCTGTTCGTATTGATGGCTGGAATCATTGTTTTCGGCCTCCCCCAACCCCCTCCGAAGAAGGGGGCTTGAAAAAGCGTTTTGGCCAATTTTTGCCCAAAACGCAAAGGCCCTCACCCCCGGCCCCCTCTCCCAAGGGAGAGGGATGACTCTTCAACCCCACGAGCCTTTCATACCAAACATGTTCAATTGAGAGGCTCGGTTCATCGCAAGGCACTCCCCTCTCCCTTGGGAAAGGAGCCGGGGTGAGGGCCTTCACTAACCACTAACGACTTTTTGTTTATGACTTTAGAACACGTCGCCATTTGGACAGACGATTTGGAACGACTGAAAGATTTCTATTGCAAATATTTCGGTGGTGTTCCGAATGAAAAGTACGTCAACCCGACCAAAGGGTTCGAGAGTTATTTTCTGACGTTTGCGTCGGGTGCGCGGTTGGAAATCATGCGAAAGCCGCAGATTCCGGCTAACCGGAACGACACGGTTCAAGAACAACACCTCGGCATCATTCACTTGGCCTTCGGTGTGGACACGATGCAAGAAGTGGAAGAGAAAGCCCGGCAACTACAGGTCGACGGCTTCCCGATTCTGAGCGGCCCGCGCCGCACCGGCGACGGCTACTACGAGTTCGAGACGCTTGACCCGGACAACAACCGGCTGGAAGTGACGACGGGGCCTCCCCCAACCCCCTCCCAAGGAGGGGGCTTTTAACTCCTCCCCCTTCGGGGGAGGCCGGGAGGGGGCTTTTCCCCTCCTTCGGAGGGGGTGGGGGGAGGCCCTTGCATCCGTCGGTTCACGTTAGCGGCAATGGCTGTGGTGTCTTGGTCTTCCATGCAGCGAAAGTGGCCCTGCGGGCAGCGGCGGTTGCCGAACTTGCTGCACGGCTGGCACGGGAGGCCGGGCACGAGGATGTTTTCGTAAATCGGTGACTCACTGGCATTTACGAACGCACTGCCGTAGTACGGCTCTACGTCAAGCTTGGGCGAGGTGCTGCCCCAGACGGCCAGCGTGGGCTTGCCGAACGCACTGGCCACGTATTGCAGCCCGGTGTCGTGCGAAACCACCATCCGCGCCTTGCGCACCAAATCCGCCGACTGGTTCAGATTGAACCGCCCGCACGCGTTGAAAATCCGCTGCGGGTCAACAGTTGCAATTTGCTCGCCGTCGGCCTTTTCTTCCGGGCCGCCCAGCAGCACCACTGGCCACGTGATTTCGCCGCACAAGTCGCGCAGTTTGTGGACGGGCATTTTCTTGGTCGGGTACGAGGCCCCGATGACCACGGCCACGTAGCCGTTGCGGTGGGTGGCGGGCAGCGAATCCCACGGCACCACGTCTTTGTCGGGAACGAAATAGTCCAGCCCCAGTCCGTCGTCTTGGGCACCGAGTTGGCGCACCACGTCAAGGCTGCGCTGTGTGATGTGCCGCCCCGGCATCCGATCCATGCGTAGGTTCACCAATAGAAATTTCTGTACATTCAGCTTGTCAATCGTGTGGTTTTTGGCATTCAAGGCCCGTTTCACCCGCCACGACCGGACGTTGTTCTGCAAATCCACCACGTGGTCGAAGCCGACTGGCTTGAGCGTGGCGATGATTTCGGGCAGGTTATTGTCGTAATAATGAAACCGGTTGATGTACGGATTGGCTTCCGTAACGGCCGCAAACGACTTTTTGGTGAGGAAATGGATTTCGGCATCGGGGTAACGCTTGCGCAAACACCGGATGGCAGGCGTGGCCAGCACGATGTCGCCAATGGCCGAGAAACGGATAACAAGTATTTTCATCAACCGCGAAGATACGGTGCGTTCGTTTAACGTCTATCGTTTAACGTTTTCGGTTTGCAGTTAAAACGGGTCGGGAATACGGGAAACCGCCGTAACTTGACGGGTTTGACCTTGAAACGATAAACGATAAACGATAAACGATAAACGATAAACGATAAACGATAAACGATAAACGCCAAACGAAAAACCCCGCACACTTTTGGCGTACAGGGTTTTTGCGTTAGTTATTACGAGGCTGTTCGAGGCTAAAGTTCCTTTTACGCACCTACCTCCATGGCGGCGTTCAGCTTTTGGGCCAAAACGGCTTTGGGAGCCACACCCACTTGCTTGTCAATCACTTGGCCGTTTTTGAAGATGAGCAAAGTCGGGATGTTGCGGATGCCGAAACGATAAGGGATTTGCGAATTGGTCTGTACGTCCAGTTTGCCAACCACGGCTTTGCCTTCAAAGTCGCCTGCCAGTTCTTCCACGGCGGGGGCAATCATTTTACACGGCCCGCACCAGTCGGCCCAAAAGTCAACCAATACGGGCTGGTCGCCAGCGATGATTTGGTCAAAGTTAGCATCGTTGATTTCAATGGCTTTTCCCATGACGAGTAACGAATTAAAAGATGGATTGATGAGATTTTGTCGGCCTGCCATTCAGTTTGAGTGGTTAGTCTTGAGTACTTAGTCTTGAGTCTTGGGCAAAAAGCAATGCAGCAGTCTGAAAACCAAGATACTACGATTGGATTTTCTTTTCAAAACATACTAAACCAAATACGAGCAAGTTACTTAAATGAATTTAGGGCACCTATAAACACAGAATCGTTTCGGGGCGCATAAAGTTCCCAAGGCAACGTCGTTTAGCGTTTAACGGTTTTCGTCCAACGTTTTTCGTGTTGGGCAAAAAACGCCCAAAACGCATGGCCGCTCTTCGGCCTGCATTCATTTTTTTGCCCGAATCCTATTTTTTCTCATTTTCTTCTTATATTCATCCTCCTTTTGCCAGTCTGGTCGTGTTTCTTCTTCTCTTGGTCATATTTTCAACCCTTTAACCTCTCTTTGCTTATGACTGTGCAACAACTTCTGGATCAGAAAACCATCAATGCCGTTTGGTCGGTGCCGTCCTCGTCCACTGTTTATGACGCACTGGTTGCAATGAACGCGAAAAACATCGGGGCCGTGCTGGTGATGGACGACGGCAAGTTGGTGGGTATTTTTTCGGAACGCGACTACGCCCGCAAAGGCATTTTGCAAGGCCGCACCTCGCAGCAAACCTACGTCCACGAAGTGATGACCAAGCGGGTGATTACCGTGAACCCGCAAACCAAGATAGACCAGTGCATGAAACTCATGTCCGAGGGGCATTTCCGTCACCTGCCGGTGGTTTCGGGCGAAACGGTGGTAGGCGTAATCTCCATCAACGATATCCTCGACAGCATCATCCGCGAGCAAAAAGCCCGCATCCATTCGCTGGAAAGCTACATCACGGGCAATCCGTATTAACGATGCTTCGATGCTCCCAAAACGTATCTCATCGACAGCGTCTGTGGCGTGCAACGCCACGAAGCATCGAAGAACGTAGCGTCGAAGTACGAAGCATCGAAGTACGAAGCATCGAAAAAACGCTAAACGAGCTTCTGCTCCAACGCCACCCGCGTAAGTTCGACGGCGTTTTTTACACCGAGGCGGCGCATCATGCTGGCTCGGTGGTTGTCAACGGTGCGGACGCTGAGGTTGAGTTTTTCGGCGATTTCACGGCTGTTGAGGCCTTCCACAATGTAACGCAACACCACCTGCTCCTTGCGAGACGGCGTGTTGCGTTTTTCTTTTGGGGCATCGTTGGTTTCGGCGGGCCGCTTGTTCAGGTAGGC
>JALOMD010000763.1 GCA_025455595.1 Cytophagales bacterium
TTTTGGGCATTTTGCAAAACCTTAAACAGTCTCAATGTGACTGTTTAAGGTTTTGCAGAAGCGTAATTTGTCATTCCGACCAAAGGGAGGAATCGGGCCCAAGTGTCGCGTATTTTCGGGGCATTCGCGAGCCTTGGGCCCGATGTTGAGCGACGCGAAACCACGCTCCGGCGTGGTCTCACGGAGCCTGTCCCGCACGGCGGGATTCGACATGACAAAATGTATGTTGCGGCCATTCTCGGAAATCTTAAATAGTCACAATATGTTTTACCGGAGAGTGTTCGTCATTGGAGACTGTTTATCAGCTTTGTCCAACTGTAACCGTAACGTTCCTTCAAATTCTTTTGCCATTCTCTGTAATGCACGACTTTGAATCTTTCTTGGTTTGACTTACCGTTCCAATATCCTAAGAAATAAACCTCGTTGTCCTTGATCATTATAAAATTGAGACCGGTTTCGCCGAGTTTGAAAATGGCATCCGGCCTGAAGTCGACAATGGCCTTCAGCTCTTGTTCATACCAGCTGTGTTCGTAACTGCTCACCGAAGCGTTACAAGACACCTCCGAGTAACCACGCTGTGGATTATCTTGAGATGAGTAGAAACCGAAGTACCGACCATCAGAAATGGCATAGACAAAATCCACCCGTCCTCTGCGTATGAATGAATGGTCGGCCAAGCTTTTCAGGTCTGTGGTATCGATTTGCCCAACCTTGAGACGATACAGAGGCACTGGCAAAAAGGAAAGTGCTCTGGCCTTCAAGTCACTCTTGTTTGTGACGCAAGGGGACAAATCGATATTTTTAATAAAAAGTTTTCTGGCCTTTTTTGCCAGGCTTGGTTGAGCCTTCTTGTATTCCTCGACCGAACTGATTTTGCTTGCTTCTTGGGCTTGTGCGGGTGAAGGCGTGCATAATACGGTAACAGGTAAAACAGTTCCGAAACACAAGGTTCTTATTTTTTTCATGAGATCGAGAGCAGGTTTGCCCTTATTATAGCACAGAAACGCCAAGAAGGTTGAACCTCACCTGCCCATCAGGAAAAAGTTCAATCCTTGGGTCTTGGGTCTGTTGGCGGCACGTTGCCACGCAAGACTCATGACTCAAGACCCAAGACTGTTTTTTCAGCGATATGTTTTTCTATTTCCGACACCGACAGGTACAACTGTTCGTAAGAATCAATCACGAAGTATTGTTCCTGGAAATGCTCCTTGATGTACGGCGTGTCCATGATGGTGCGTACATCGTAGGGCAGGCGTTGGGGCCGGTCGTCGTGCAGGGCGTAGTGTGTCTCGCCTTTCGACGACAAAATGCCCGCTCCGTAGATGCGCAACCCGTCGGCCTCGCGAATCAGCCCGAACTCCACGGTGTACCAATACAGCCGGGCGATGCGTTCGATGGCCTCCGGGCTGTCGATGTGGCGCAGGGCGATGCGGCTCAGGTTCGCTAAGAAGTCGCACAGGTGCTGGTTGGTGAGCAGCGGCACATGCCCGAACACGTCGTGGAACATATCCGGCTCTTCCAGAACTCCTTGTTCGGAATCAGGCCCGCCACCACGTGCAGTTGCCAGCCAGTGTAGTCGGCCAACACGCGATTCACTTCCGTGAAGTTCGGGATGCGGTCGGCGGTGAAACCAATGCGTTGAATGCCAGCCAGATATTCGTCGGTGGCCATGCCGGGCAGTTGGGCCACCTGCCTTTCGAACAATACCCGCCAGACTTCAAAGTCCTCGGCGGTGTACTTGTCATATTGTTGTTCCATAACTGTTTTCGGTTTTCAGTTTGTTGATGCAAAGTGGTAAGTGGTAAGTCGCAAGTGGTCAGTCGTCAGTATTTGACTGGAGACCAATCAGTCGTTGGCGGTCAAATGTCCGCTTGCAAATTTTGTGCGTTTTGGGCAAAAAATGCTCAAAACGCCCGTCTGTTGTCTTGTGGCCCTCGTGTTTCCGGTCAGACGCATAGCGTACAGACCTGCGTGTTCATCCCGTCCCGACAAGCCTGTCAAGCCAAAAGCTTGCCCCGATTGGTCGGGGGCATGGTCGGGATTGCTCAAAATAGAGAAAATCAATTCTGAATTCTGAATTCTGAATTCTGAATTAACGACACGCCTTTGATGCCGTGTACGAAATCCGTGATGTCGGTCGTCAAATCCGTGCTTTGCTCCAGCACTTTGATGAATGCGCTGCCAATGATGGCTCCGTTGGCGTACTGGCACGCTTTCTCGAACGAATTTCGGTTGGAGATGCCAAAGCCGATCAACGTCGGGTTGCGCAGTTGCATGGCTTGGATGCGGCGGAAATACGCCTCTTGCTCCTCTCCGATGCCCGACTTGGCCCCCGTCACGCTGGCCGACGACACCATGTAGATGAATCCGCTCGAAATCGCGTCAATCTGCCGGATGCGGGCTTCGGACGTTTGGGGCGTGATCAGGAAAATGTTCAGCAGGCCGTTGCGTTCGAAAACGTTGCGGTACGTCTCGGTGTATTCCAACAACGGCAAGTCGGGCAGAATCAGGCCGTCCACGCCAATTTCGCGGCATTTTTCGCAAAACGCCTCCACGCCGTACTGCACCACCGGGTTCAGGTAGCCCATCAGCAAAATCGGAACCTGCGTGTGCTGCCGAATGCCTTCCAGTTGCGCAAACAGTTTGCGCAGCGACATGCCGTTTTCCAAGGCACGGTCGTTGCTGGCTTGGATGGTCGGGCCGTCGGCTACCGGGTCTGAATACGGCATCCCGATTTCGATGATGTCGGCACCGGCCTCGGCCAATGTCTTGACAATCAGCGTAGTGTCGTCGAGATTCGGAAAACCCGCCGTGAAGTAAACGTTCAG
>JALOMD010000194.1 GCA_025455595.1 Cytophagales bacterium
CCGCAGCCGTAATGCCCGCACACAATCACGTGCTGTACTTTCAGTACTTCCACGGCATATTGCAATACACTGAGCATGTTCATGTCCGTCTGTATCACCAAATTGGCAATGTTGCGGTGGACGAATATCTAACCGGGCTTGGTCTTGGTCACTTGGTCGGGCGGCACGCGACTGTCGGAACAGCCGATCCACAGAAACTTGGGATGTTGTCCCTCGGCCATGTGGTCAAAGAACGATTTGTCTTCTTGCAGTTGCTCGGCAACCCATTCTCGGTTGTTGTCAAGCAGGAGTTGAATGGTTTCGGTCATTTTTGATAAGTAACGGGTTATGAGTAGTTAGCTTTTAAGCTTTTAGCTGTTGGCTTTTAGCTTTTAGCAAAAACCTCATTGAGATATTGGTTTTTAGATATTTGCACCTGTCTGGCAAGTTAAAAATAGATTAAGCTAAATGCGAGTGAGTACTTGACAGTGATTAGTGGTCACTAACTAATCGCGATGGTACTTAGACAGACTTGATTATTTAAATATGTAAAAGAACGCCAAAAACGAATTTCGCTACAGTCCAAAAAGCGTTTTGGGCGTTTTTGGCTGGATTTGCACGTAAAAGAACCGGTTGTTACCATTGGCTCTGCGCTTTCTCTTTGCGCCTCTGCGTGAAAAAACAGTTGCACGCAAAGGCGCAAAGGTTTTCGCAAAGAACGCAAAGGCAATCGCTTGATAGAGAAATACAGCTTTACAAACAGTTTTACCTATTTTTTGCCCAAAACGCTCCATTGAACTGCTTGACTAAAAGCTAAAAGCCAACTGCCAAAGGCTAACCGCCAACTGCTAACCGCTAAAAGCTAACTACCAATGGCCAAGTACTCAGTGACCATTGTTCATGACACTTTTGCGTACAGGTCATTGACAGCGGCTTTTTGCGACAGTTCTACTTCCAGAATTTCAAACACGTTGTTTTTGATTGTATTCGCAATGTCGCCGGTGGGCAGGTCGTTACAGTCCAAGCCGAACGGCTCTTCTATTTCGGCAGCCATCATTTCTATTCCAATGAAAGCAAAGAAAATGAACGTGACCAGCGGAATGGTGAAGTACCCGAAATCGTTGACCAACCCGACGGGCAGCATCAACGAATAGCCCAAGATGAGCAGCTTGATATAGACACTGTACGAGAAAGGAATCGGGGTTCTTTTGATGCGTTCGCAGGCACCGGCTACGTCCAGAAACGCCTGCAAGTGCGGCTTCATGTTGCGTACGTCCGTGCCTTCGATGGCTCCGCTTCTGTAAATGGTCTGTATTTTCTGATGAATGAGGCTGACGATGTGGTTGGGAACGTGCTTTTTTGCCTTGTATGCGGCCAGTTCTTCGGGCGTGAGAAACAGCAATTCTTCCCACACCACGCCTTTGCGCAGGTGTTCTTTCAATGCGATGCAGAAATTGGCAATGAGAATCGCCATTTCGCGGCGGCTTCGGCTGTCGCCCGTAGGAAATGCGGCGTGAATCACAACGGCCAAGTTGCGGCAGTTATTCACCAGACTGCCCCACAAGCCCCGGCCTTCGTACCAACGGTCATAGGCGGTGTTGGTGCGGAACACCAGCAGGATGCTCAACACAATGCCCAGCAGTGAGAAAATAGTGGATGATACTTTGATTTCTATCAGCCAGTGTTCTTGTACAATCACGCAGAAAACAGCCGTGAGCAAGCTTACGCCGATGGCCCCGCGCAGAATGCGGCGCATGGTCCAACTGTGGTTCAGGTTGGCGATGTCGCGCCAGAAGTTCTTGTTGGTTTCGTAGATAATCATTTGTTCAGTCTTGTGTATTAAGTCTTGGGTCTTGAGTGGGAAGTCGTAGGTTGTAAGCGGCGTTTTGAGCGATTTTTGCTCAAAATACACAGAGATTATTTTAAAGATATTCTGTTAACTTCTGTAAAATATTAGTATTTAAGCATTGCTTAAAAAACGCGTCGCCTTCTTTAAGCTAACAGCCAATAGCTAACTGCTTCAATACTCAACAAAAACCTCGTCGGCGTAGCACCAGAGCCATTGCTCGCCCGGCTCGGCGGAGGCCACGACTGCGTGACCGCTGGCGTGGAAGTGCTTGGTGGCATGACGGTTCGGCGACGAGTCGCAGCACAGCGTAATGCCGCAGGTTTGGCAGGTGCGCAGATGCACCCACTGGCCGCCGGTCTTGGTGCATTCCTCGCAAACGTATTCGCGGGCGGTCTTGATTTCCTTGACCGCAAGCAGATGAGAGCAGGGTTTCGGATAGAGGGGCATTTTTGTAAGTGAAAAGTGGAAAACGACAACCGTATGATTGGCCGGTATTTCTTGTCGAGAGGCGTTTTGGCCGATTTTTGCCCAAAACGGCAACTTGCTCAAAACGACAGCCCTCAACGCTGATGAAGGCAATATACAAAAGCTTGCGTTCAGGTGTGCAATCGTCGGGATTTCTTTGCACAGGCACGTTTCTTTAGCCTGCTGTGGCGACAAGATGTTTTCCGTTTTTTACTTTTCGCTTTTTGTCATGAAAACCGTGGTTTGGGTATTGTTGGTGGTGGCCGTGGCGGTGGTGGGCTACCTGGGCGTGAGTTGGGCGTTGCGTTCGGAAGAAGACCCGCAGGCGACTTTCGTAAAGCCGCGTTTGGAAATAGGGAATTTCCAAATTACCAGCCTGGAAAAAGAACAGACAAAAGGCAACCTGATCGTACTGGTTGACAATCCGGCTCCGGTCGGGTTTCGGGCCGACAGCCTTGCGTACACGGTTTACATTGCCGGTGAAGAAGTGATGCGCAGCTTGTACCCGAAGCCAGTGGAACTGGAGGCCACCGACAGCAGCACCGTGCGCCTGCCGGTGACTGTTCAAAACGAAAAACTGATAAGAACGCTCAAATTACTGGAAAAAAAGGGCGTGGATAGTGCGGACTACACGATCAAAACACAGGTGTATGCCAACTTGCCGCTGTTGGAAGGCAAGCCGCTGGATTTTGAAATTACCAAAAAACTGCCCGTGTTCCGGTTGCCGGAAGTGAAAATCGTTTCGGCCGACTTGGACAAACTGGGACTGAACCAGACCAAGTTCACGGTCAAGGCCGAAATCACCAATGAGAACAATTTTCCGTACGTGTTCCGCGACACGCACTATCGCATGACGCTCAATGGAGAGGAGTTTACAGAAGGCTCTTTGCCAGAAACGGTGAACATCCCGGCAATGGGGAAAGCAACTGTGGAATTGCCTGTGGAGGTAAAGGCAAAAGAGGCTTTCAAAACGGGTTTCCGGCTGCTCGACAAGGACAAGAAAAATACCTACGAATTTGTGTTCCAAGCCAAAATCGTTGACCGAGAGGGTGACAAATCGTTCCAAGACAGTCAAATCAAGCTGCAAAGCCAAGGCGATTTGCGAGAATTGCTAAAAGAAGCGAAAGAAGTGGTGAAAAAATGAATGGTTGATGGTTGAATGGCTAAATGGTTGAATTGACCTGTTTTGCCGTTTTGGGCAAAATTTACCCAAAACGCTTAAAACGCATTTGTCAAAACTGTAATTTTACAGTGATTTTTGTGATGTACATGATGATTCGCTTTTCAATCATGTCAATCCTTGAATCATTTGAAAATCAGAGTTCAGACAAACAGGCGTTTTGGGCAAAATTCGCCTAAAGCGCATCTGAAAAATACAGACAAACAATCTGAGGCTCTCTCTAAATCGAATTTCTGACAATCAACAATCAACCATACAGCAATCAATCCCTTAAATCTCCGCCAAATACTTGTGTACGAAACTAATCGCCATCGCTCCTTCGCCGACGGCCGAGGCCACGCGGTTCATGGCGGTTGAACGTACGTCGCCTGCCGCGAAAACGCCGGGAATGCACGTTTCCAACGGATACGGCTCACGGCTCAGTCGCCACGATTTCTTGAAATTTTCAAACTGGAACAGATTCCGGCCCGTTTCAATGAAGCCGCGTTTGTCTTTGAACACATTGATGGGCATCCAGTCGGTGTATGGCTTGGCCCCGATGAACACAAACAATGCGTCGGCGGGCAAAGTCTGTTTGGTGCCCGAATTGAGGTCTTGCACATCAACTTCCTGCAAATGGCCGTCGCCACGCGCCTCTGTAATTTCACTGCACGGCAACAGACGGATGTTGGGCGTGTTGTTGATTTGGTCAATCAAATACTGTGACATGGTTTCGCTGAGGCTGGGCCGCCGGATGACGATATAGACCGTCTGTGCGAACTGCGACAGATACATGGCCCCTTGTCCCGCCGAATTGCCGCCGCCCACCACAAAAACCTCGCGGTTGCGACAGGCGTTGGCTTCTGTAGTGGCAGCACCGTAATAGACCCCGGCCCCGGTGAAACTGTCCACGCCCTTGGTTTCGAGTTTGCGGTAATCCACGCCGGTGGCGATGATCAGGCTTTTGGTGTTGATTTTGGTGTCGTTTGCCAGCGTCAATATCTTGTAATTCTCTTTGATTTCAATGTCTATTACTTCTGCGGGCGACAGAAATTCCACGCCGAACCGAGTGGCTTGAGTAATGGCCCGCCGCGACAAATCGGCTCCGCTGAGGCCGGAAGGAAAGCCGAGGTAATTCTCTATCCGCGAACTGGTGCCTGCCTGTCCGCCGGGTGCGCGTTTTTCAATGAGTAGTGTCTTTAGTCCTTCCGAGCCGCCATAGACCGCCGCCGATAATCCGGCTGGCCCCGCGCCGATAATTACCACGTCGTACAGTTCGGCGGAGGCTTGCGGTTTCAGTCCGATTTTCTCGGCAATTTGTGTCAAAGCGGGTTGCTTGATGTACGAGCCGTCCTCGAAAAATACTACGGGCAAGTCTTTCAGCTCCAAATTGTGCGAGGCGACGAGTTCTTTGGCTTTGTCGTTGGTCTCTACGTCGAGCCACTGGTAGGGGAGGAGGTTGCCCGAAAGGAAGTCCTTGATTTCGTGCGACTTGGGCGAAAACTGAAAGCCCAACACGCGGATGCCGTCATAGTCGGGGACGAAGTTGATTTGCCAAGCTTCGAGCAGGTCGTTCAGCACGGGAAACATCTTTTCTTCGGGCGGATCCCACGGCTTCATCAGGTAATAATCCAACTGCACGTCGTTGATGGCTTTGATGGCCGCGTCTGTGTCCGAATAGGCCGTGAGCAGCACGCGTTTGGCCTCGGGAAATTGTTTTTTCGCCTCCACCAAATAGTCCACGCCGAGCATGTCGGGCATGCGTTGGTCAGAGATGAACAAGGCCACTGTTTCGCCTTTCTGCTTCAATTCACGAACGGCTTCCAACGCCTCTTTGGGCGACTCGGTACTGAGGATTTTGTAGTCTTTCCGATAGTTGTTGCGCAAGTCGCGCGTCAAGGCACGCAGCACTTGTGGGTCGTCGTCAACAGCGATTATCAGGGGTTGTTTCATGGTTTCGATGCTTCGTACTTCGATGCTTCGAGTCAGTAAGTTTGACCCGAAACCAAAGTTATGTTACTTGACAAATTTATTCAGATAGCACTAAAAATTTATTGCCCTGGCGTTTTGGGCAAAAAACGCCTAAAACGGTAAAAACCGAGACCCGAAGCATCGAAGTACGAAGTATCGAAGCATCGTTAAACCGGCAGACAAACCCCGAACTCCGTCCGGCCGGGGCGGGAGTCGAGGATGATTTTGCCGTTGTGCCGACGGACAATCGTCTGCGCGATGTCCAGTCCCAGTCCGGTGCCTTGGCCTACCGGTTTGGTGGTGAAAAACGGGTCGAAAATCAGGCTTTGGATGTCGGCCGGGATGCCGGGGCCGTTGTCAATCACCCGCGTGACGACGAACTCACGGTCGGTTTCCATTTCGATGCGCAACTCGCCGCCGTCAGGCAGCGCGTCAATGGCGTTGTCAATCAGGTTCGTCCACACTTGGTTCATTTCGCCGGGATTCACACTCACCAGCGGCAGGTTGTCCGCCATCTCTGTTTTCACGTGTATGTGCTTGGCTTTCAGTTTGTGTTGCAGGATGGTCAGCGTGCTTTGGATGCCTTCCGATAAGGCCGTCGGCTTGCGGTCTGCGCCGCCGTCCATGTGCGAATACTCCTTGATGGCCTTCACCAAGTTGGCAATCCGGCCCGAAGCCTCCGAAATGTCGCTGACCATTTTTTCGGTTGTCAGCACGTTGTTCAGCCACTCCAGCACCGGCGA
>JALOMD010000195.1 GCA_025455595.1 Cytophagales bacterium
GGAGGTGGCCGTGGCCAACCGCACAACCATTGACATCACCATGGCCCCCGACCTGCAATCGCTCAACGAGGTGGTGGTGGTGGGCTATGGTACGCAAAAAAAATCGTCAGTTGTGGCTGCTATCTCATCGGTAAGTTCCAAGGAAATCAACGCCCTGCCAGTGCCGAGCGTAGAGCAAGCCCTGCAAGGCCGCGCCGCTGGTGTTATCGTGACTAACAACGGAGCCCCTGGCGAAACGCCCATCGTACGTATTCGTGGTGTCAACTCGATCAACTTTGCATCCAACCCGCTTTACGTAGTGGATGGTATTCCACAGGTAGGCAATTTCAACTTGTTCGACAACCGGGACATTGAGTCGGTGGAGGTGCTGAAAGATGCCAACTCGGCTGCTATCTACGGTTCGCGGGCGGCCGCCGGGGTTATCCTGATTACTACTAAGAAGGGTTCCCGCGACGGGAAAGTGCATGTGAATTTGGACAGTTATGTGGGAACGCAAAGTGCTTGGCGGCAACTGGACATCATGAATCGCGACGAATACGTCCGTTACGGCTCTGCTTTGCTTGGCAACGCCGGTGCTGCCTTGCCTCCGCGTTTTGCCACCCTCAACACCCCGATTTACGAAGGCACCACCCAGACTTTTGCCCAAACGGAAACCGACTGGCAGAAGGAAATGTTCCGCGCCGCTCCCATCGTACAGCATAATCTGTCTGTGTCGGGTGGTAATGAAAAGTCGCGTTTCTACACGTCTGGCGGATATTTCCGACAAGATGGCATCATGCTCGGCACCAGCTTCGAGCGGTACAACCTGCGCCTCAACTCCGATCACCAGATTATGAAAGGGGTCACCTTGGGTCAGACTTTGTTTGTCGGCTACGGTACCCAGATTTCGGAGCAAAACCCCGGTGGTCGTTCGCAAATCCAGAACATGATCCGGATGACACCTTATATTCCAGTGTTTAATCCCACCAACTTGGGCGGTTACGGCGGTGCCACCGGTGCCGATGCCTCGGATCCGCAGAACCCGGTTCGGGCGGCTTTGCAAGACATCAGCCGAACCGGTTCTATACGTGTGTTGGGAACTATCTTCTTGGAAGTGGATATATTCAAAGGACTTAAGTACCGGTTCAATGTAGGCGGCGATTTTGCGACTTCGCGCAACTACGGTCGCCAGCCCATCTACTCAGAGGGCTTTAACAGTCGTCCATTCACTACTATCAGTGACAGCCGGAACAACTACTTCTCGCCAGTTTATACCAACCAGCTTACCTTCGACCGTACCTTCGGCAAGCATTACATCAACGCAATCGGGGTAATCGAATACCAGCGAGCCAACTCGGTGAGTTTGAACGCATCCGGCCAAAGCCTTTCCATTGATGCCCGCGAACTGGACGGTCTCAACAACCGGGGTTACACGGCCCGCCGCGAAGAGAGTGCCATCTTCTCTTACATCGGGCGTGTCAACTACGAGTATGCCAACAAATACCTGTTCAGTGCATCCGTCCGTCGTGACGGCGCCTCTCAGTTTGCCCCCGGACGGAAGTTTGGCAACTTCCCGTCCATTGGTGTAGGATGGCGGATTAGTGAGGAAGGTTTCATGAAAAACGTGGCGTTTTTGTCCGAAGCCAAAATCCGGGCCAGCTACGGCTCCATGGGCTTTATCCCCGGCAACTACCTATGGCAATCGGTTATCAATCCCAACACCGAAACCATCATTGGTGGCAATCGTGTACCGGGAGCTTTCTACGAAAGATTGGGTAACCGCGACCTGCAATGGGAAATTACCAACATGTTCAACGTCGGTATTGATGCTGGCTTTCTTAGGAACCGGATTACCTTTTCTGCCGAATACTTTGACCGCAATACCGACAACCTGATTTTGGATGTGTCGCCAGCCATTTCGACGGGTTATTCTGTGCCCACTACCGCCAACATTGGCAGGATGAGAAACTGGGGTTACGAGTTCCAAGCAACGTACAATGAAACCCGCAACGCTTTCCGATGGAGCGTATCGGCCAACCTCGGTGTGGTACGCAACCGGGTAAATGCCTTGGAGTCGCCCACAGCTTTCTTGGATCGAGGTGGCAATGCTGACTTTGGGGGTTTTGACATCACCCGGACAGTTGCCGGCTTGCCAGTACAGTCGTTCTTTGGTTGGATGCCCGTTGGCATTTTCCAGAGCCAAGCGGAAATCTTTGGTACGGATGGCCGTCCGGCTGCTCCCGTCCAAAACTTGCCGCTTAATTCTGACGGAACCGTGAACCGCTCCACAACCGGAGAAAACGGCTACAACAACCCAGCCAATGCCGGTAAATTCACTCGTCCGGGCGACATCCGTTTTGCTGACCTGAACAACGACGGACGAATTACGGCCGATGACCGTACATTCTTGGGAAGTTTTCTCCCAGATTTTACCTACGGCATCAATTTCTCGGCCAACTACAAGAACTTCGACTTGACCATGTTTTTCCAAGGCGTGCATGGAAACGAAGTGTTCAATGGCGTGAAAGTGATCCAGCAAGGCATGTTGCGGTTGTTTAACGCCAGCCCGGACGTGCTGCGTGCTTGGACACCCCAAAACACCAATACCGATGTGCCGCGTGCCGTTAACGGTGACCCAAACAACAACAGCCGCACCTCAACGCGGTTCATTGAAGACGGTTCGTACTTGCGCCTGAAAAACCTGAGCATCGGATATACCATCCCGGCTGCCACCTTGCAGCGCATCACCGGCGGGCGGTTGGGCAATTTCAGGGTTTATGTGGCATCACAAAACCTACTTACATTTACCCGTTACACCGGTTACGATCCCGAAATCGGCTCGCGGTTCAACTCGTCGCTCACACAGGGCATTGACTACGGCCAGTTCCCGCAAGCACGCACGCTGATGGTTGGCCTGCAAGCTGGTTTTTGACCAACGACTGAAAACAGAATCGTTATGTTTTTAGTTTGCAATTCGGCTTACGGTTAAACAGGCGTTTTGGGCAAAAATTGCCCAAAACGCCACTATAGGAAATAGTGAATCCGTTAGATAAAAAAGTGCCATTACTCGTTTTGTTTTTGTCTTGTCATCAAAGTATAACGTTTGTCATCCTATGAGAAACCGATTGTTAAAAGTAACCCTGCTCACTGCACTCCTATCGGCATCGTGCAGCGAGTCGTTGCTGGACAAGGTGGACCCGAACGGGGGTACGCCAGAGTCTTTCTACAGCACTACCGATGAACTGACGCGGGGCGTAAACTCTATCTACGCCGTCGCTCAAAGCAACAAGCTGGCGGCGCGGGAATGGTTCTTCCTGCACGACCTGCGTTCGGATGATGTCTCTTCCGGCGGCGGTCAATTAGAAACACCTCGTAACCAGATTCTTACGGGGTCTCATACGACCGCCAATTTCGTCGTTGACCAAGTGTGGTCGGGTTATTACGTGACCATCCACCGGGCCAACTCGGTGATTGTCGGCTCGGCCAACACCAAGAACATCACGGACGAACTGAAGAAGCGTCTGGTAGCCGAGGCCCGCTTCCTGCGTGCTTGGGCTTATTCTGATTTGGTAATCCTGTGGGGTGGAGTGCCTTTGTACAAGGAACCTGTCACTTCACTGGCCGACTCAAAGCCGCGTGCCACAGTGGATGAAATCAACACTTTCATTATTGCGGAGTTAAGAGCCATCCAAGCTGACTTACCGACGACGTATGACAAAGATAACGTCGGCCGTGTAGCCCGTGGTGCTGCACAAGCTTTGTTAGGCCGCGTGTTGATGAATACCGGTGACTACGCAGGTGCCAAGGCCGAGCTTGACAAAGTGCGCACGTCTGGTGTTTACTCTTTGATGGATCGGTATGAGGACAATTTTTTAGAAGAGACTGCTTACAACAAAGAGTCAATTTTCGAGATTGGATTCGCCGGAGCAAACGTGAACTGGGCGAACGATGGCAACACCCCTTCGTGGGGTGGTGTGAACGAGGCAAACACCCGCACCCAAGAATACTCTTCGGTGGGTTGGCGGAACTTGATTCCGTCCGACGGGTTGCTGGCCGAGTTTGAACGCGTCTCGAACGGCTCGCCGAAAGACGACCCACGGTTTGCCGCATCGTTCATTCGTCATGGCGATCCGATTGTAAATGGCACCAAAACCCTTGACACGGCCAACGTTCAAGGAAATCTGTCCACCTTCGAAGGCCGTCGGCAAAAAGTAAGCTGGCGCAAATATACCAGCATCTACAAGACCGATGCCACGTTCTACACCGGCCCGATGAACATGCGGGTGATTCGTTATGCCGAAGTGCTGCTCAACTTGGCCGAATGCGAAAACGAACTCGGCAACTCGGCTGCGGCCATCGGCTACCTGAACCAAGTGCGCAGCCGCCCCAGCGTGGCCATGCCCGCTTATCCGACGAGCCGCTTCCCCGTCGGCACCAAGGCCGAGATTTTCCGCGCCATTGTACACGAGCGGCGGGTTGAGTTTGCAGGCGAACAGCTTCGGAACCGTGACATCCTGCGTTGGCGCAGACAGAACAAGCTCACTTCGGAGCCAATCAGCTATTTCCAGGCCAATAAGTTTGAACTGCTGCCTATTCCACAAGGCGAATTCTCGACTAATGCGCAATTGAAGTCAACGGATCAGAATCCCGGCTACTAAGCTGTCAAGCAGAAAGTTTGGCGAAAATGCGTTTTGGGCAATTTTTGCCCAAAACGCTGATTTCAGTCCTGTTTTGAACTTACAACGCATACACCTTGACATCTGCTCATCTTTGAAAACTTGTTGAAGGACAAAAGCAAAACGGGAAGAGACCCCAAAACATCTCTTCCCGTTTTGCTTTTGTCCTCATTGCCCCAGTGCTGCGTTTTGGGCAAAAATTGTCCAAAACGCCCGTGCAATCAGACTGTCCCCGGAACTTCGTTTAGTCTTTCCATCGCTTTGACACAGTATAGGTTAGGACTTGCTGCCAAGACCTCCGCCAAAATTTGCGTAAGTCCTGTAAGTGCTGGTGCTTCTGTATCCTAACGCCACCCAAGAAAAATTATAAATTTTCTGAAAAACTAAACAAATATTGTGCAACGGCTGTTCTCTGCTCACATAAGCGTCTGTTAGGAAACCCGGAGCAATCTCAAGATCATGGTTTTGAAACGAAGGCAACCTTACGGAAGAGCGGTTTCTTTACTTTTTTGTGAATTAACTACAAGAATATCTTATATTGTCTTCGAAACACAAGCTGCGAAGAGTCTTGTAAATCAATAGTTTATCCATTTCTTCACCAACCATCCTTTTATCCTTTCCACATATGCAAAAGAAAATCTACCGAAAAACACCAAGGCTGGTTTTTTTGGCTGCACTGACGGTGACGCAGTGGGCTTATGCGCAGACCGTTGCCTCGGTGCAGCCTGTCCGGCAAAACCAATCCTTAAATCCGTCTAACGCCAAAGAGGTGACGGTAAGCGGGCGAGTCACGAACGAGAACAGCGAGGCGTTGCCGGGCGTGAGCGTAGTTGTCAAAGGCACTACTTCCGGTACAGTGACCAACGCCGAAGGCCGCTACACCTTGGGTTCGGTGCCGGAGAACGGCACGCTGGTGTTCAGTTTCATCGGCTACGTGACCGAGGAGGTGGCCGTGGCCAACCGCACAACCATTGACATCACCATGGCCCCCGACGGCTATGGTACGCAAAAGCGAACAGATGTGACTGGCTCCATCGGGTCAGTGGATATTAAAACGCTGAAGGACGTACCTATCCAGACGGCCGACCAAGCCTTGCAAGGAAGAGTGGCGGGTGTTGACGTGCAGGCAAACTCCGGTTTGCCGGGAGCGGGGATGAAGATCAACATTCGCGGCACGGGCACCATCAACAGCACCGAGCCGCTGTACGTGATTGACGGATTCTATCCCGCCAACATAAACAGCATCAACCCAAATGACATCGCCTCCATAGACATCTTGAAAGATGCCTCGGCATCGGCAATCTACGGGGTGTTAGGTGCCAACGGCGTGGTTATCATCACAACCAAACGAGCCAAGGCAGGCAAGCCCAGCATTGTGTTTGATGCCTACTACGGCTCGCAGTCGCCCATCCGTTACTTGGATTTGCTCGGAAACCGCGACTTTGCTACCGTGAGTAACAATGCCAAAGACAATGCACTGGCCCAGAACAATGCTGGTAACTTCCTTTCGGGTCGCCCTGGCAACATCCTGCCTTTGGGTGCAGACCGCGTACCCTCTCTACGTGACTTGAATAATCTACCCAGATACACAGAGTTCAACACCGACGGAGTAGCAGGCCAGCCGATTAACACCGACTGGCAAAGGGCTTTATTCCGGTCAGCTCCTTTGTCCAATTACAACCTTACCGTGTCGGGTGGCAACGAAAACTCGCGCATCTTGGCCTCGGTCGGCTACCTCAAGCAAGAGGGTATAGTGCCCAACACCGACTTTCAGCGGATTTCGGCACGGATCAACGGCGATGTGGAATACAGGCGTTTTAAAATGGGAACATCGCTATTCTTTGCCGAAGAAAGACGGAACGCAGGCACCGGAGCTGGCGGAACCACCGGCTTTGGCGGCTCACAACTGACCTCGGTTTACCGCGCAGTACCTACTTTGGCTATCTACAATACGGCTCCGCGGTACATCGGCGGTTTCAACAGTGTGGAAAGCGTTCGTGACGGCAACGACATCGGCAACCCCTTGATAGGTCCCAGTTTGAACGACCAAACACGCGTAGCCTACAAGGGCATTGGTACCTTCTTCGTGGAGTACGAAATCCTGACCGGCCTGAAATACCGGATGAACGGGGGTGTCAACCTTGACTTTGGTTATTCGAAGGATTACTTCCCGGTGTACTTCGGCAGCGACCGTGACAACAGACCTGAAGCCGAACTTTTCGAATACCAAGGCCGTTCGTTCGGATGGCTTTTCGACAATACTCTTTCTTATGACAAAAAAATCGGCAAACACAGCGTGTCTGCTTTGGTTGGAACAGCGGCTTTACGCAGCAATTTTGTTGGTTTTGGCGCAGGCAAACGCGGCTTTCCTCCCGGTGATTTGATTCGAGTGGCTGACGTGAGTACCAACGTACCTACCGGATATGGAGGCAGTGAGTTTCGCAGTGCGCAGTTTGGTATTCTCGGCCGTATCAATTATGAGTATGATGGTAAATACTTGGCGACGGTTAACCTGCGCCGGGACGGTTCGTCGAGGTTTGCCTCCCAGTACCGTTACCAACTGTTCCCGTCGTTCTCGTTGGGCTGGCGGCTGAGCGAAGAAGGGTTCATGAAGAACATCCCTATCATCTCCGACGCAAAGTTGCGCTTCGGTTGGGGCCAAGTGGGTAACCAAGCCATCCGTGATTACGCCTACACCTCCCTTATCAACCTGAACCCGCGCTACCTGTTGGGCCAATCTACGGTTTCTACCGGCGGAACCATTACCGATCTGGCCAACGAAAGTGTGCAATGGGAAACCACTACCCAGACAAACATAGGCTTGGACTTGGGTCTTTTGGACGGACGCTTACAAGTGACGGCTGATTACTTCAACAAAGTGACCAACGACATTTTGTTCCCGGTTGCCTTGCGCCCCTCTTCCGGTATTGACGGTTTGCCGCTGGCAAACGTAGGCCAAGTGTTCAACCGGGGCTTCGAACTGGGGGCCAACTATCAGCAAAGTTTAGGTAACCTGAACCTGACGTTCGGCGGCAACTTCACCTTTATCCGGAACAGGGTTACGCGCATGAATGCCGACGATGCCGTGCTTCCCGGTGGCAGGGACAACTCCAACGACGGCCGTTTCCTGACCCGGATGGTGGTAGGGCAACCCATTGGCGTGTTCTACGGCTTGGTAGTGGACAAAATCTACGAGAACAATAGCGAAATCTACTATCTTGATGCGCAGGACGGCAACTCGGCCTCCTCGTTCGGCGGCTCCGCTATCCGTCCCGGCGACATCAAATACAAAGACCTGAATAACGATGGGCAAATCACGGATGCTGACCGCACGTACATCGGAAGCCCGCTGCCTGATTTCACTTACGGTTTCTACACCCGTGCCGAGTACAAAGGCTTTGACCTGAGTCTGCAATTCTACGGTCTCTACGGCTCGGAGATTTTCAATGCAGCCCGGTACTGGAGCGAAGGCATGCAGCGCAACTTTAACTACGACAGCAATACCCTGAACCGGTGGGTGTCGGAAGCTAACCCCGGCAATGGCAGGGTTCCCCGTGCCAACTCGAACGATGCTAACAACGGCTTGGTTTCCAACCGCTACATTGAAGACGGCTCGTTCCTGCGTTTGCGGAACCTGACATTGGGCTACAACTTCTCGCAGACAATCAAGACCAAACTGGGCAACATGAGCAACCTGCGCCTGTACGTGACGATGAATAACCTGCTCACTTTCACCCGCTACACGGGTTACGATCCGGAGGTAGGTGTTTCTTACGCGCCAACCGGCGACCAAAACACGCCTGACGTAGCGAGCAAACCGAGCTTGAACCGCAACATCGACAATGCAGCGTATCCGCAGGTGCGAAGCTTCATGGTCGGTGTCCAAGTTGGATTCTGAGGCAACTGTTCCAAACAATCGTTTTAAACAATTGCATTATACTTTGTATTCGAGTTGTTCTATCAACAAAAAATCGTAAAGACATGAAGCTTTCATTTATAAAAGTAGGGTTGGCCACCGTGCTTACCTTCGGGGCTTTCAGCAGTTGCAGCGACGACTTCCTGAATGAGACAAACCCCAACCAATTGTCGTTGGACACGTTTTTCAAGAACGAAAGTGATGCCTTGGCGGCCGTGAACTCGGCATACGGTGCCTTGCAACGGTTTGACCTGTACAAACGCAAGTACTTTTTCCTGCACGACTTGCTGAGCGACGAGTTGCGTGGCAACGATCCGCTTTACGCTGACGGACAAACGC
This sequence comes from Cytophagales bacterium, assembly GCA_025455595.1. GTDB lineage: Bacteria > Bacteroidota > Bacteroidia > Cytophagales > 172606-1 > Xanthocytophaga. The sequence continues at coordinate 8,911 of JALOMD010000195.1, forward strand.
TGGTGGCCTATACGTTCAACTCCAGTAGCGAAACTGTGCTGGACGTTTGGCGCGGCTTATACCGGGGCGTGCAACGGTGCAACTACGTGCTGGACAACGTGGACAAGATAGAGCCGCAGAGCGATTTGCTCAAACGTATCAAGGCCGAGGCGCAGTTTCTGCGTGGTTTCTACTACTTTGAGTTGGTTTCCAACTGGGGCGGAGTACCGCTGGAATTGAGTTCTTCGACCTTTGAAAGTGCTTCTGCCACCAAGACGCGGGCTTCCGCTCAGGAAGTGTGGGCACAAGTGGAAAAAGACCTGCAAGCCGCTGAAGCCGCCTTGCCTGACACTTACCCCACTGCCGAAAAAGGCCGCGCCACCAAGTGGTCGGCCAAGGCGTTGCTCGGGAAAGCGTATTTGTTCGAGAAGAAATACCCGCAGGCTGCCGCGAAACTCAAGGAAATCATTGACGAGTCGCGGGCAAATCCGAACAAGATCGGCTTGGTGGACAACTACCGCGCCAATGCCGTGGAAACCGATGCCACCGGCCAATATGTGGAATTCAACAAAGAATCGTTGTTCGAAGTCTCGTTTGCCGGCCCTGACCGCACGGGCGGTTTTGCCAACTGGAACGACGACGGCAACGGCATCGGCGAAGGAACTTTCCGTGCCATCGAATACGGGATTACCATCTTTGCCAACACCAGCCCGTCGCTGGCCATGGTGGATGCCTACCCCGACAGCGACCCTCGTAAACGGATGAACATGTGGGGGCCCGGTGCTACTTGGTATCCCAACAAAGTGGCTACACCCTATCCGCGCAACGACTGGCAACACAAAAAGTACTCCAACTTGGACGTAGGCAGCTCAGGCGACGACACGCAGAACTTCAACGGCTCGTCCATTAACATGCGGGTGATTCGCTACGCCGACGTACTGCTGATGTACGCCGAAGCCCTCAATGCTGCCGGACAAACGCTGTCGGCGGAAGCGGTAGCCGCCGTGAACCAAGTGCGTGCCCGCGTGAACTTGCCCGGCATCACGGTGAGCAACGGACAACAGTTGTTCCAAGCCATCATCAACGAACGCCGTTTGGAACTGGCGTTTGAGCAAATTCGCCGTCGTGACATCGCACGTTGGGGTATCGGGCCGCAAGTGTTGCCGGGTCGGTTCGTTGCCGGAAAACACGAGTTGTTGCCCATTCCGCAGCAGGAACTGGACTTGAATCCCGGCTTGGAGCAAAATCCCGGCTGGCAATAGGCCGCACAGGCACGGGGCTGCTTCTGTACCGAGAGCCGCCTTGTGCCTGATTTTTCACTTTTAAACAAGATTTTAGACATGAACGCATTGAAAAAACATATAACCAAGATGACCGCTTTGGTGGGGGTTGCAGCCACAATGCTGCTGGCAGCCTGCCAAAGCACCGATCCCTTCGACTCGGGTACGGGCGTGCCGCCTACGCGCAGCATTCCGCAACTGGTTTCGTCTGACAGGAACCTCAGCCTTCTGAACCAAGCTGTTGCCAAGGCTGGTTTGGCTCAAACCCTTAGCGGTCAGAACTTGACCGTTTTCGCACCTACGAATGCAGCCTTCAGGGCAGCAAGAATAGACTCGGCTTTCATTGCCAACGCCAGCCAACAGGCCGTTGCTGCTGTGCTGAACTACCATGTGATGAACACCGCCGTGCGTTCTGCCGACATACAGGCAGGCATAAACTCGACGATTACGACACTCGGCGGCACTGCTTATGCTTCCAAGTTCAACTACAGCTTTCCGGAAGGTGAAACAGCCACTTTTGGTGTCGCGGTCAACGGATCAAGGGTTGTCAGGTCTGACATCAGTGCCACCAACGGCGTAGTCCACATAGTGGATGCGGTGATTGTACCGCCCGCTGGCAACATCGTACAAGTGGCGCAAGCCGACACCAGCCTGAGATTCTTGGTTGCCGCCGTAACCAGAGCCGGTTTAGTTTCGGCACTGACCGCCGCTGGCCCGCTCACGGTGTTTGCACCTACCAATACCGCTTTCAGAGAGGCCGGATTTGCCAACGAAGCAGCCATCAACGCTGCTGACCCGGCGGTGTTGGGTCGAATCCTACAGTATCACGTAAGGGCCGGACGAACTTTCTCCACCAACTTTACGCCAAGCTTTTTCAACGATCCACAGGGAATCAAGGTGCCGGGCAAAACTCGGATGCTGTCTGGCGATTCGTTGTCGGTTAGTGGCTCGCTTCAGTTGAGAGGAATCAAGAATACATCGGATGCAAACATTTCGCGGGCAAACATCTCAACCACCAACGGTGTTGTCCATATCATCGACAAGGTCTTGTTGCCACAGTAGAATTTTAAATTGCCATAGCCGTTTTGGGCAAAAATTGCCCAAAACGCACCTTCCGAAAAAGAGAGGCCCCAAGCCTCTCTTTTTCTTTTGCAAGTCGTCTGCGGGACAGTCTCGTCTGTGATGTTTACCTTTGTCCAGTCACGTGCTGTCTTTTGCAATGAACCCAACCTCCGTAATCCTTTCAGTTAAGCCCGCATTACTTCAACCATTTCTTGGTCTTATCGCGGCGCAAAGTACGCGTCACGGCGGGGTAAGCCCAGAGCCGTTCGCATCACTGAACTTGGGCCTTTCGTCGGGCGACGAGGCGGCGAACGTACACGAAAACCGACGGCGTTTCTTCGCCGACCTGGGCATTCGGCACGAGGAAATTGCCTTGGGATTCCAAGTCCATGGCGACAATGTTTGTGTGGTCGAGAAGCCGGGTGTTTACGATGAGTACGATGCGTTCGTGACCAACCA
>JALOMD010000196.1 GCA_025455595.1 Cytophagales bacterium
CAGCAGAAACGCCCCCAAACCTATCATCCACGGCCACCAGATAGTGCCGTTGGGACGGGTGCCTTCCAGTTTTTGCTCCATGCGCCGCCACGCTTCCGGGTCAAACGGAATCTCTGTCTCCTCAGCCGACTTTCTGAAGAGATCATCCAGTTCGTCATCAGGAATCTCACTCATACTTGTCATAGCCTTCTTGCTTTAGCATATTTCTTAGTTGTTCGCGGGCACGGGCCAGGTTTGATTTCGAAGTTCCCACCGAAATGTTGAGTTGTTCGGCTATTTCCTCATGCGCGAATCCGTCAATTGCGTATAGGTTGAAAACCAAGCGGTAAGCCGGGCTGAGCCGCTGCACCATTGCAATCAGTTCGTTGTGTGCCAAATGGTTAAGCACAGTTTCGTCGGCGTGGACGTTGGTGGCGGTTTCCACGTCTTCGTGGAAATAATGCTTGGATTGCCGCCGGTAATGGTCTAACGCCGAGTTGATCATGATGCGCCGCAGCCAGCCTTTGAACGACTTGCCGGGGTCGTATTTTTCGGTTTTGGTGAACACTTTCAGAAACCCGTCGTTGAGCACCTCAATGGCCTCGTCGCGGGTGCGGGTGTAACGCAGGCAAACACTCATGGCATACCCGTAGCACTGCTTGTAAAGCAGTTCCTGGCTTTTGCGGTTGCCGTTGCGGCATCCGTGCAGCAAAGCCTCGGGTTCCGACAGGGTTGCGGTGTTTACGTTCATGGTTCGTTACAACCACAGCACGCAGGTTTTGCGGAAAGGGTTGCGTGGGGAAGAAAAAAAATTTCGAGGGGCTGGTTTCGAGTCAGGCTGGCGGCTGGCGTTTTGGGCAAAAAACGGCTAAAACGCTGTGGTGCGTCCGTTCCACCGGGCGATGCCCGATGCTGGTGTATTGCGCCCCTTTGGGGCTAATCGGCGTTTTGACCGTTTTTTGCCCAAAACGCCTTTCTCGCTTCGTACCTCGGCGTGTTGCTGTTCTTTGCAAACTTCCCTACTGGCGCAAGCGTCCGCTTGTGTCTATCAATTGACCAGCGTCCGCTGGTCGCAAGCGAAGCTTGCAAACGACGATACCGCACCGAGGCATAAAACGTGAAAGGCGTTTTGAGCGTTTTTTGTTCAAAACGCCTTTCGCATATCAATTTCGTTGACAACAATTTTTGCAAGCCTGTCGGCTTGCGACCAGCGGACGCTGCCCTGAAAAAAGGCACAAGCGGACGCTTGCGCCAGTAGGGCCGGACGGGACGTTTTGGGCGATTTTTGCCCAAAACGCCCGTCCGTCTTTTAAAACAAACCTCCAAACGGACTCTTCGCCATCTGCTTCTGCATCTGCCGGTATTCTTTCAGAAACTGTTTGATGTATGCCGGTTCTTCAAACGCCTTTTTTTCCTCTTCCAGCGTCTTCAATTCCTTTTTCATGTGCGTCACCTCGCGTTTGATGTTGGCATCCAGCCGTTCGGGCGGGGTGCAGAACGTTTGGTAGAAACTCGGCTGGAACGGATTATCATTTGACTGTAGCTGCCACAGTTCGTCTTCCAGTTCGTTGATTTGCTCTTTGAGCAGTTTGTTGTAGTATTTCAGTTGCTCGTCGGGCAGCAGGGCAAAGTCGCCGCTATCTTTCTGGTTGTATTCCAGTTGCAGGCGCAGCAGTTCAAACAAATCGTCGGCTTCGTAAGCCGCTGTGATGCGCTGCATGATGAGGGTTTTGCGTTCCCGTTCGATACTATTTTGCTCCCGATCCGGGTGAAATTCCTTCACCAATTGCCGGTATGCCGACTGCACCGTTTTGGTGATGTTGTGCGCCTCCTGTTTCAGTTTTTCCTCTTTTTCCAGTTGTTTCGGCGTTTTCTTCCGCTTGGCTTGGCGTTCTTCAAACCTGGCTTGCTCGGATTCGGCTTTTCGTTCGTAGGCTTCTTTGAACGTGTTCACGTCGCTGAGGTCGGCATCTTCGTCGAGGTCAATGCCGAACATCTCAAACATCTGCTTCATCGTTTCGCCCGTTTTCTGGTTCATTTCCTGCTCGTGTTCTTCAAACGACTTCTGTTCGTGTTTTTCAAAAAGCGGCTTCAGTTCTTCCTTGCCGAAGCGTTCAATGAGCATGTGCGCCTGTTCGGAAATGAACTCCGACAGTTTTTCGCGGTCACGCTTGGGCAGCGCGTCGTGCTGGCGGTCCAGCACCCACAGGATTTCAGCTTTCAGGTCAAACTTCTTTTTTTCCAGCGGCAACAGCGTCTCGTTCACTTTTTGGCGGGCTTTGTCGAGGATGGTTTCGGTGTCGCGCAGTTCCTTTTTCAGTTTTTCCACGCGCCGCGTGTAGTTGTTGAATTGCTTTTGGAGTTTGGAAAGCTCTTTTCCGGCTTTGTTTTGTATGGCAATAACCTGATTGTTAGTGGATTCCATATTCTTGTGGTTTGCGGTTTGATGCAAGTTGCAGAAAAAATGAGAAAAGTCATCAAAAAGGTTGGCCTCCGTCAGCAATGGTTCGGTGGCAAACGTACAAATTGCTTGCTAACAAGGCGGATTTTGCTTTCGCGAAGGTGATTTGTGCCTATTCGCTTTGCGTCCTCTGCGGCTTTCCTTTGCGCCTTTGCGAGAAACTTAATTTTTCACGTAAAGGCGCAAAGACAATTGTGTGAATGCTTACAGTGCGTTTAACATTTTCACAGAAAGCGATTTTGTCATTCCAACGCAAGGAGGAATCCGGCTTTCGATACACGAATGTCTGTAACTTTCGCGCAAGTGAAGGCCGGATTCCTCCTTGCGTCGGAATGACAAAAAACAGTTTCGCGAAATTGAAAAACAGTGCCGTTTTGAGCAATTTTTGCCCAAAACGCTTTCTGTGAATCTGTAATTATCACGAGAATTGCTACAAGCGGGGAAAGAATTGCGCCATAAGTGCTTGGTCACAAATAGTTTTACCTATTTTTTGCTCGAAACGCCATGTAAGTCTTTGAAAAAAAGCATGTTATAATCTTTTGCCAAAGGCTAATTACTAATGGCCAAGTACTTATCACTTGCATTCTTTCCATTCCCGGCTTTGGACATATCCGGTTTTTGTGCAAAAGTACGTTTGTTCTCTAACCGCAATTTTTTGGACAAAACGCTTGTCGTTTCAGATTTTATTGTAAATTTCTGTGCTTCAATACAGGAATTCCTCGCTTTTTAGTATTTTTTACTTAGTCGGAGGCGAATAAAAATAAGCATTTTTCTCTGTTCCGCCGACCTTTCCAGCAAATGGCATTGTGAAAAAGTCACGAATCGGTAACCGGTGCGTGGCTTCGTGTTTGTTTGTTGATTTTATGAATTTTCCAATATAGAGTTGCATAAAGTCCAGCTTTTGTAAACGATTTACCACCCCAAAACCCCGTAACGATATGGCAAATTTGCTTTGGTTACAAGGAGGCGCGTGCAGCGGAAACACGATGTCATTTTTAAATGCCGAAGAACCCACGGTCGTCGAGTTGGTGACCGACTTCGGCGTGAACATCCTGTGGCACCCCTCGCTTGGTCTCGAAATCGGCGAACAGGTCAGTGACTTGATGAACGACCTCATCGCCGGCAAAATCCCATTAGACATTCTGGTGTATGAAGGTTCCATCATTGAAGGGCCGAACAAAACCGGGACGATGAACTACTTCGCCGACCGACCGATGAAAGATTGGGTGAAAGAGCTTTGCGGCGTGGCGGCGTATGTGGTTGCCATTGGCGACTGCGCCACGTGGGGCGGCATTCCGGCGGTGCCGCCGAATCCGTCGGAGTCCACGGGGATGCAGTTTCACAAACGCCACATCGGCGGGTTTTTGGGAGCCGGTTACAAATCCAAAGGCGGCTTGCCCGTGATTAATATTCCCGGCTGCCCGGCGCATCCCGACTGGGTGACGCAAATTCTGGTCGCCATCTCGACGGGTCGCGTCAAAGATGTGCTGCTCGACGAATTTAACAGACCCAAGACGTTTTTTACAGATTTTGTGCAAACCGGCTGCCCCAACGCCATCAGTTTTTCGCAGAAAGTGGACGGGCATTTCGGCAAACGCGGCGGCTGTTTGTTCTACGAAGTCGGCTGCCGTGGCCCGATGACCCGCGCCAGTTGCAACCGCATCCTCTGGAACCGCCAGTCGAGCAAGACGCGGGCCAACCACCCGTGTCTGGGCTGCACCGAGCCAGGCTTCCCGCACCACGATTTGGTGAAAGGCAGCGTGTTCAAAACCTTGCATTACCTCGGCTTCCTGCCCAGAGACGTGCCCGCCGGAACGTCCAAACTGGCCTACTACACCCGCGCCGGTTTCGAGAAAGCAATGGGCACTGTCGAGGCTGTGACCGGCACCAACAAGGTGCATTTTGAAACGTCTAAATAAGGCCTCCCCCAACCCCCTCCCAAGGAGGGGGCTTATAAATAGTATCTTTTCCCACATCAAAACCCCGCTGAACCTGCCCCCCCTCCTTGGGAGGGGGCTGGGGGGAGGCTCCCTGACAGACATGACCACAACCGTCAAAGAACTCAATATATCGCCCGTGGGACGGGTGGAGGGCGACCTCGATGTAAAGGTTTACATGGAGAACGGAGTCGTCACCCGTGCGCACACGCAGGCTTCCATGTTTCGCGGTTTCGAGAAAATCATGGAAGGCAAAGACCCGCAATCGGGTCTGATTGTCACGCCGCGCATCTGCGGCATTTGCGGCGGCTCGCACTTGTACTGCGCGTCGTCGGCGTTAGACACGGCCTGGAAAACCAAACTGCCGCCCAACGCCCTGTTGTTGCGGGCCATCGGACAAGGCTCCGAAACGCTGCAAAGCATTCCGCGTTGGTTCTATGCCATTTACGCCACTGACATGGCGAACAAGAAATTTGCCAACAAGCCGCTGTACGCCGAAGTGGTGAAGCGTTTTGCCGCATACGTGGGCACTTCGTTTCAAACCGGCGTGACGGCCAGTGGTCGTCCGGTGGAAGTGTATGCGTTGTTCGGCGGTCAGTGGCCGCATTCGAGCTACATGATTCCGGGCGGCGTGATGTGCGCCCCGACGCTGAAAGACATCACCCGTGCGCATTCGATTCTGAACCAGTTCCGCAACGACTGGCTCGAAACCACGTGGCTCGGTTGCTCGGTTGAACGTTACCTGCAAATCCAAACGTGGGACGACCTGATGGCGTGGGTGGACGAAAACGAATCGCAACGCAACAGTGATTTGGGTCTGTTCATCCGGGCGGGTTTGGAATTCGGGTTGGACAAATTCGGCCAGGGCGTGGGCAAATTCCTTGCGTACGGCACGTATTTGCACAAAGACAAATACAACAACCCGACCATCGAAGGCCGCAACGAGGCATTGATTTGTCCGAGCGGCTTCTACGACGGGCAAGATTACCACGTGTTTGACCACATGCAAATCATTGAACACGTGAAACACACGTGGTTTGAAGACCATCCGGCGGCTCACCCGTGGAGCGAACCGCTGCCTACGCCGGTGGTGTCGCAAAGCCTCGAACACACCAACTTCGACGGCAAGTACAGTTGGTCCAAAGCCCCGCGTTACATGGGCCATTCCGCCGAGGTAGGGCCGCTGGCACGCGTGGTCATGAACGCCAATCCCAAAAACCTGTCGCACCAGTTCCGCGACCCGCTGTTTGGCGACATCATCCGCAAGAAAGGCCCCAGCGTGTTCACCCGCGTGCTGGCCCGGATGCACGAGGCCCCGCGTTTGTACGTGATGCTCAACGAGTGGCTGTCGCAAGTGGATTTGGACGGGGAGTTTTACATCAAGCCGCATGAAACAGACGGCAAAGGTTTCGGAGCCACCGAAGCCGCCCGTGGTGCGTTGGCGCACTGGATTGAAATTGAAAACGGCGTGATTAAAAACTATCAGGTGGTGGCCCCGACCACATTCAACGTCGGCCCGAACGACGACGAAGGCAAGTCCGGCCCGATTGAAGCCGCCCTCACCGGCACCGAAATCGAAGACCCGCACGACCCGGTGGAAGTCGGCATGGTGGCCCGTTCGTTCGATTCGTGTCTGGTCTGCACCGTCCACGCCCACGATGCCAAATCCGGCGAAGAACTGGCGAAGTTTAAGCTGTAGAGGCCTCCCCCAACCCCCTCCCAAGGAGGGGGCTTGTCCACGCCCACGATGCCAAATCCGGCGAAGAACTGGCGAAGTTTAAGCTGTAGAGGCCTCCCCCAACCCCCTCCCAAGGAGGGGGCTTTTAAACAGGGAGGTTTTGACTTTTGGAAAGATACTATTTCGTTAACACACTTGATGTCACACAGATTACTGAATTCGTGTGCACCAGTAACTGTCAAGATTAAAAGCCCCCTCCTTGGGAGGGGGTTGGGGGAGGCTCCTTATGAAAAAAACCGCAATCCTCGGCTTTGGCAATCCCGTTCGCAGCGACGACGGCATCGGCATGTACGTGATTGAGCAACTGCGCCAAAAAATACAGG